>JANNVF010000174.1:0-8577 GCA_031414315.1 Hyphomonadaceae bacterium
CGCCGCCGGCGAATGGCTGAGCTACGGACGCACCTACGACGAGCAGCGCTTCAGCCCGCTCGACGAGGTCAACCGCGAAAACGTCGGCCAGCTCGGCCTCGCCTGGTACGCCGAGTTCGACACCGATCGCGGCCAGGAAGCGACGCCGCTGATGGTCGATGGCGTGCTCTACACCACGACCGCGTGGAGCAAGGTGTTCGCGTTCGATGCGAAGACCGGCGCGCAAAAGTGGTCGTACGATCCGAAAGTGCCGGGCGAGCGCGGCTTCAGCGCGTGCTGCGACGTGGTCAACCGCGGCGTCGCAGTCTGGGGCGGACATGTCTATGTCGGCACGCTCGACGGACGCCTGATCGCACTCGATGCGGGCACCGGCGCGGAGAAGTGGTCGGTCGTCACCGTCGATCAGTCGAAGCCGTACACGATCACGATGGCGCCGCGGGTGGTGCAGGGCAATGTGCTCGTCGGCAACGGCGGCGCCGAGTACGGCGTGCGCGGCTATCTCACTGCGTATGACGCGGCCACCGGCGACAAGAAGTGGCGCTTCTACACGACGCCCAATCCGGAGGGCAAAGCCGACGGCGAGATCAGCGACGCGGTCATGGCCGA
This sequence comes from Hyphomonadaceae bacterium, assembly GCA_031414315.1. GTDB lineage: Bacteria > Pseudomonadota > Alphaproteobacteria > Caulobacterales > Aquidulcibacteraceae > VFBF01. The sequence goes on from JANNVF010000174.1 coordinate 607, forward strand.
AAGAGCCAACGCCACGTGGAGCGACGGCGCGTGGAAACACTCCGGCGGCGGCGGCACCGTATGGGATGCGCTGGCGTACGATTCTGCGCTGAACACGGTCTATCTCGGCGTCGGCAACGGCGCGCCGTGGAACCATCGCGTGCGCTCCGGCGGGCAGGGCGACAATCTGTTCATCTCGTCGATCCTCGCGCTCGACGCGACGACCGGCGCTTACAAGTGGCACTATCAAACGACGCCCGGCGAAACCTGGGACTACACCGCCACGCAGCACATCATGCTGGCCGACATCACCATCGGCGGCCAGCCGCGCAAGGTGCTGATGCAGGCGCCGAAGAACGGCTTCTTCTACGTGCTGGATCGCACCAACGGCGCATTGATCAGCGCCGATCCCTATATTCCGATGGGTCCGGAAGCCGCCTCGCCGGCCGGCATGCCGATCTCGTGGTCGACGGGCAAGGTCGATGAACACGGGCGCCCCATCGAAAACCCCAGCGCGCGGTATCAGAAGCGCCCGGCGCTGGTGTCGCCGGCGCCGTTCGGCGGGCACAACTGGCAGCCGATGGCGTTCAATCCCACCGAGGGCCTCGTCTTCATCCCGGTGACGACCACGGGCATGCTCGCGCAAGCTTACGGCGACGACGCAAACTTCACGTATCGCGATGGCGGCTGGAACACCGGCATCAGCATGCAACTGGGCAATCTGCCGAGCGACGAAGCGATGCGCACAGGTCTGAAAGCGCTGCTGCGCGGACGGCTCGTCGCGTGGGACCCGATCGCGCGCAAGCCGCGCTGGTCGGTGGAACTGCCGTCGTTCTGGAACGCGGGCATCCTGTCCACAGCAGGGGGGCTCGTGTTTCAGGGCACCGCGGAAGGCCTGTTCAAGGCGTATGACGCCAAGGACGGCAAACAGCTCTGGTCGTACGAAACCACCAACGGAATTGTCGCGGCGCCGATGACGTACGCCATCGACGGCGATCAGTACGTGGCGGTGATGGTCGGCTACGGCGGCGCGGGCGCACTGTCGGCGGCGTCGTTCTTGCCGGACCGGCCGCGGCTGCCGGGGCGCATCATGGTGTTCAAACTTGGCGGCGCGGCGCAGGCGACGGCCTACGCCATCCCGGAAAAGCCGCCGATCGAACTCGCCGGCGTGTCGAGCCGCGGCAACGTCGCGCAGGGTCAGGCCCTGTTCAACGCCAGTTGCCTGGTCTGCCACAGCGCCAACGCGAGCGGCGGCTATCTGCCCGACCTGCGGCGCTCCGCAATGATCCGCAGCGCCGACGCATTCAAGTCCGTCGTGATCGACGGCGCACTGGCGCAGAACGGCATGGCGAGCTTTTCGCGCTACCTGAATGCGGCGCAGGCGGAGGCGATCCGCGCGTATCTCATCACCGAGGCGCGCCGCCAACAGGGGCTGGACTCCGCAGCCGTGCAGCGCGCCGCGACCCAGAAAAAGTAGTCTTAGTCAGCGTTGGCGCAGGCCAAGGATCGCTGCCCAGATTTCGCCTCGTTGGCGAAACGGAACTTCTTTGTCCTGAAATACTTGGACACGGGCGCGACACGCTCGCGTGTCAGGTTCGACCCGTGGCCCGGCTGGCTGCGGGCCGCTACCTGTTGAGCGACGGTTCGTCGGTCTGTCGGCGTTCATGTTGGCTATGCGAGCATCGACCATGACTGCCGAGTCTGACGCCAGAAAGCCTTTCAAGCTGCCGCCGAACTTGATCCGGGTCGGTCTGGTGATCCTCGTTCTTGCGGCGGGCCTCTGGTTCTTCACTCGCGACAAGGGCGACGCCGATCCGTATCGCACCACTCCGGTGGATCGCGGCGAGGTCGTCCGCGCGGTCAGCGCAACGGGACAACTGCAGCCGCTGGTGTCGGTGGATGTGGGCTCCACGGTTTCTGGCCTTGTTAAGTCTGTCGAGGTCGATTTCAACGCACAGGTGAAGGCCGGGCAGGTGCTCGCGCGCATTGACCCGGAAACATTTCAGCAGCGCGTCCGCCAGCTGCAGGCGGGCGTGACGCAGGCGCGCGCGCAAGCCGCGCAGGCGCGCGCAGAGGCGGGCCGCTACGAGCGTCTGGCCAAGGAAGGTTTCGCGTCTGATCAGCTGCTGCTGCAACAACAGACCGCGCTGGTGAGCGCGAATGCATCCGTTTCACTCGCGCAGGCGCAGCTTGCCTCTGCGCAGGTCGATCTCGACCGCACCACCATCCGGTCACCGGTCGATGGCGTCGTCGTTGATCGCCAGGTCGATCCCGGCCAATCGGTCGCGGCGAGTTTCCAGGCGCCGGTTTTATTCATCATCGCGCAGGATCTGTCGCAGCTCGAGGCCGCCATCACCGTCGATGAGGCCGACATCGGCGAGTTGCGCGAAGGCATGGCCGTTCGCTTCACCGTCGATGCGTTTCCGGACGAAACATTCGAAGGCACGGTGTCGCAGGTGCGCAAGCAGGGTGTCGCGACGACGGGCGTGGTGTCCTACACCGTCATCGTGCGCGCGGAAAATCGCGGCGGGCGGTTGCTGCCGGGGATGACGGCGAACGCCGAAATCATTGTCGAACAGAAGCCTGATGTGCTCCGCGTCGCCAACGGCGCCCTGCGCTTCACGCCGGCCGATCCGCAACTCGCGGCGAAGGCCAAGGCGTTGAACACCTCCAACCGTGGCGGCGGCGCTGCAGCGGCGCAGACCGGTGAGCGGCGGCGCAACGGCGGCGGCCAGGGCGGCGGCGGCCAGGGCGGTGGGGGCCAGCGCGGCGGTGGCCAGATGCTGGAGCGCATGGCCGAACAACTCGACCTGACGCCGGCGCAGAAGGAACAGGCGCGTGCAGCGCTCCAGTCAGCGCGCGACAATGCTGGCGCGTCTCCGGGCGCGGAGGCGTCCCAGGATGAGCGGCGCGCATTCCAGCGCAAGACACGCGACGCCTCTTTGCGGGCGCTGGAGCCGATCCTGACACCGGCGCAGAAACTGAAACTGGCCGAGATGCGTGCATCACCGCGCGGCGAAGCACGCGTGCGTTCCGCAGTGCTTTGGGTACTGCGCGACGGTCGTCCGACGCCGGTGCAGGTGCAACTAGGGGTCGCCGCGGACAGCTTCACTGAGGTCGTCGGCGGTCTGAGCGAAGGCGATCTCGTCATCACTGGCGGCGGGCCGGTGTCCAAGGAAAAAGCCAAGCAGGGCGGCGGCCTCGGCGGCGGACCGCAAGTCCGTGTGCGGGGCGGGTGATGAGCGCGCCGCTGATCGAGGCCGTCGACCTCGTGAAAACCTACACCATGGGTGAGGAAACGGTGCACGCCCTCGACGGCGTCAATTTCGCCATCGCACGCGGCGGCTACACCGCCGTGATCGGGCCGTCAGGCTCGGGCAAGTCGACGCTCATGAACGTCATCGGCGGGCTCGATACGCCCACCGCAGGCAGTCTCATCATCGACGGCGCAGACCTCGGCACACTCGACGACAACGATCTTGCGGGCTTCCGCAATCGGACGATCGGGTTTGTATTCCAGTCGTTCAATCTGCTGCCGCGCCTCACGGCGCTGGAGAACGTGGAATTGCCGCTGATGTATGCGGCGATGGCGCCGTCGGAACGCCGTGACCGCGCGGCCGGCCTGCTCGATCGCGTGGGCCTTGGCCAGCGCAAGCTGCATCGCCCCACGCAACTCTCCGGCGGCCAGCAGCAACGCGTCGCGATTGCGCGTGCTCTCGCGTGCCGGCCAGCGCTGGTGCTTGCCGATGAACCGACAGGCGCGCTCGACAGCCATACGACAGAAGAAATCCTGGGTCTGTTCAATGAACTCAACGCAGAGGGCGTCACTATCCTGATTGTCACGCACGAGCCGGACGTGGCGCGGGCGACCAAACGCATCATCGAGATGCGCGATGGCAAGATTGTCTCGGATCGGCCCGTCTCATGATGACGACCCGCGATCTCTTCGCCACCGCGGCACGCGCGTTGCGCGTCAATCCGCTGCGCAGCGCGCTGACGGCGCTCGGTGTCATCATCGGCGTTGGCTCGGTTGTCGCCATGGTCGCGCTTGGGCAGGGCGCCCAGCAGCAGGTGCAGAAGAGCATCTCAAGTCTCGGATCAAACCTGCTGATCGTGGTGCCGGGCGCCGCGCGTCAGGGCGGCGTTGCGTTCGCCCCGGGGTCGTTTAATTAGTTGACGCTTGCGGACGCCGAAGCGATAGAACGTGAGATTTCTTGCCTTGCGGCGGTGGCGCCTTCCCAAAGGAGCGGCGCGCAGATCGTGGCGGATGGCGCCAACTGGAACACGCGCATCGAGGGCGTGACGCCGGGGTATCTCACCGCACGGGACTGGTCGGTCTCGAGCGGCCGGTTCTTCGACGACCGCGAGGCCCGTCAGGCGCGCAAGATCGCGGTGCTTGGCGCCACCGTCGCCAAGGAGCTGTTCCCCAACTCGGATCCGATCGGCGAACGTGTCCGCATCTCGGGCGGAACATACGAAATCATTGGCGTGCTCGACTCCAAGGGGCAGTCCGGCTTCGGGCAAGACCAGGACGACATCGTGCTTGCGCCGATCCAGACGGTGAAACGGCGCGTGTCTGGCCGGCAGGGGCGGCCCAACACGGTGAGCCAGATTTCCGTGAAGGCCGCGAGTGAAAGCGAACTCGGTCGCATTCAGGACGACGTCATGGCGCTGCTGCGTCAGCGCCATCGCATCGCGCAGGGCGACGCCGACGATTTCACAGTGCAAAATCTGAGCTCCATCGCGGAGACCGCGCAGCAGACGACGCAGACGTTTACGTTTCTGCTCGCCGGAATTTCGGCGGTTTCGCTGGTCGTAGGCGGCATCGGCATCATGAACATCATGCTGGTGTCTGTGACGGAGCGCACGCGCGAGATCGGGTTGCGCAAGGCGCTGGGCGCGCGCCGCACTGACATTCTGCGCCAGTTCGGGCTGGAGGCGATCGTGCTGTCGATCGCCGGCGGATTTGTCGGGCTCATCATCGGTGGACTCGCCGCGTGGGGCATCACGTCGCTGATGGATCTCCCGTTGGTGATCGGCGTGGAGTCAGCGCTGGTGGCGTTGGCGTTCTCAGCGCTCGTTGGCGTGGCGTTTGGATCGTTCCCTGCGTGGCGCGCCGCCCAGCTCGATCCCATTGAAGCCTTGAGGCGCGAATGATCCGCAAACTTCTACTCACCGCAGCTACAATGGCTGCGTTCACCGCGCAGGCCGGCGCCGAAACGCTGACCGACGCGATGCAGAGCGCGCTCGAAACCAATCCCACGATCGAGGCGCGCCGCGCACGACTCGACGCCACGCGCGAAGCGCTGCCGCAAGCGCGCGCCGCGATACTGCCGTCGCTCTCGGTGTCAGCCGGCGCCAATGCGTCACGGCGTGATGGGGGCGGAGCCGCTGCAAGCGACGACCAGAGCTGGTCAGCGGCAGCATCGGCGTCGCAGCTGCTGTTTGCGAGCGGCTCGGTCGCGGCGTCCACGCGCCAGGCGCGCGCGCGCATCGCTGGCGCGGAGGCGGACTATGTTGGCGCCGTGCAGCAACTTCTGCTCGACGTGACGACGGCGTACGCGGCGCTGCGCGAGGCGCACGCGATTGTGGATGCGCGCATGAAGACCGCGGAGAATCTTGAGAAGCAGCGCCGCTTTGCCAAGGCGCGGTTCGACGCCGGCGTAGCAACGCGGACCGATCTGGCGCAAGCCCAGGCGCGGCTTGCGCAGGCGCGCACCCAGCTGATCCAGGCGCAAGGGTCACTGGTGGCGGCGAACGAAACCTACCGCCGGCTTGTCGGCGTGGCGGCCGGTGCGCTTGAGCCCGCGCCGCGCGTCACGGGACTGCCGGCCTCCCTGGAGGATGCGTTGACACTGGCGGTCCAGCAGAGCCCGACACTGATCAGTGCGCGGGCGGCAGAACTGGGCGCCGACGCTGCTGTCTCTGCGTCACGCGCCGCGCGGGGGCCGAACATTTCGCTGGAGGCGGGCTCTTCGCTATCCGGTGGGTTTGAGGACGACGGCCTCGGCAATGCGAACTCGGACAGTGTGGGTCTGCGGTTTTCGTTGCCGCTGTCCACCGGCGGGGCTGCGTCCTCGCGTACGCGCGAGACGCGCGCGTTGCGCGAAGCTGCAGGGCTCGATCGCGCCGGGGTGGAGCGCCAGCTGCGCGAAACGGTGACAACCGCATGGACGGGCGTTGACACCGCGCGCTCGGCGTATGTGTCTGCGCAGGAGCAGGTGAGTGCCGCCGAGACCGCGTATCGCGGCGTGACGCTGGAGCAGGAAGTGGGGTTGCGCGCGACCGTGGAAGTGCTCGATCAGGAGAACGATCTCCTGCAGGCGCGACTTGCGCTCGCGGGCGCGGAGCGGGAACTGGCGATTTCCGAGCGGCGCCTGTTGCTCGCGGTGGGCGGGCTGACAACGCCGCGCTAGCGCGCGATGTCGCTCGCGTGACGCACGACAAGCGGCAGAATGCCTACGCTCGCGTAGGCGGCAGCGATCCAGCCCGCCGTCCAGACCAGGAGGCGCGCCGAACGCTCGCGCGTCGGTGTCTCGGCGTACCACGCCGCGCCAAGAAACGCGCCGAAGCCGACGGCTGCTGCAGGCAGAAACCACACGCCGGACGCGCGCGTCGCAAGGAACGCGAGTAGCGCGCAGATGAGCGCGGTCACCAGCGTGAACGCCGTGGTCATGCCCGCGCGCGTCGGTCCCCACAGCCGGGAGTAGGTGACGACGCCCGGACGTTCGTTTTCCGGCGCCACGCATTTGCGTGCGAACTCGATCGCGGCCGCGCATAGTACAGAAAGCAGCAGGAACGCGATGAGGCCGGGGCTCAATGCGCCGGTCACGGGCAGCTGGTCTGCGGCCACGGCGTAAAGTGCGACAAGCGGAAAGAACAACAGGTGCGCGGCGAGCGACACGATCGGGCGCTGCTCCAGCGTGCGCTTCGCGAAGAAGTCGTTGCGCACAAGAAAGATCCACAGCCACGGCGGAAACAGCAGCGCCAGCAGCGGCGGGTGTAGCGCAGCGGTCAGCACCACCTGCATCGCCATCGATCCGATGACGAAGATGTCCAGCTCCGGCAGCGTGATGACGCCTTTCGGCACCGGCAGTTCGGGCCGCGCGCGGACATCCTCGTCATAGTCGCGATGCTCATCAGCGACGCGGAACTGGAAGAACAGCAGGAACACCACGACGATGGCGATCAGCACGCTTTCAGACGGCGGCGGTTCCGGCGATCCACGCGTCAGTGCGCCGAAGCACACGCAAGAGAGCGCGAAGAGCACGATCAGCGCGCCCTGCGAAGTCAGCGGAAAGCGCTGCGCCTGATAGTCCCACAGCCGCGCCGAGAGCGGGCGGGGGTCCAGGGCGACAGGTTTCTGCACCGCCAAGTCTTCGTCCTCGCGCTTGCTGCGTTATTTGGGCGGCCACATGCGGCGCGCCGTGCAGATGTGTTACGCACAAGGAAGCCAAAGCGCAAAGCTTGCGCGCCTGAGGCGAGACTGCGGAGACGATATCCCCAATGACGCGACGGTTGATCATCGGCATGAGCGGGGCGTCCGGTGTGATCTACGGCGTGCGCTTGCTGGAGTTCCTGGCCGAAGCGGGCGTGGAGACCCACCTGGTGGCGACGAAATCGGCGCTGGTGACGCTGGCGCACGAGACCGACCTCAAGTGGGCCGACGTGAAGAAGAAGGCCGCCCACGTCCACGCCAATGACGACGTGACGGCGTCCATTGCATCGGGTTCATTCCGCACGGACGGCATGATCATCGCCCCATGCTCGATGAAAAGTCTCGGCGAGATAGCGAGCGGCGCGGCACAGATGCTGCTGTCGCGCGCCGCCGACGTGGTGCTGAAAGAGCGCCGTCGCCTCGTGCTCGTGCCGCGCGAGACGCCGCTGCATCTGGGCCATCTGCGCAACATGGTGGCGGTGACCGAGATGGGCGCCATCATCGCGCCGCCCGTGCCGGCGTTTTACACCAGGCCAGAAACCCTCGACGATGTC
>JANNVF010000175.1:0-7210 GCA_031414315.1 Hyphomonadaceae bacterium
GGGCCGGGCTTCGTCACGACGGCGCCGGTGAACCGCGTCTCCACCATCTCGGTTTCCGCCGCCGCGAACGCAAGGCCGCTGTCGGCCGGGGCGACAAGCGCCAGCGACCGCGCCCGCGCCTGCGCTGCGCGCGCCACCGCCTTGTTGTAGACGCCGACGCTGGGCGCCACGACGATCTCGTAGTCCTCGATCAGCGTGCGCCCGGTGGCCGGATCGCGCAGCAGGCCGATCGGCAACATGCTCGCCGGCCCATCCGGCAGCAGCAGCACGCGCCCGCCGGGCCGCGCGCCGGCGTCCGCGATCGCCTTGCGCAGCGTCGGCGACCATTTGGCTTCGAACGCCGTGCGGAACGCGGCGATCGACGCAGCGAAATCGCCCTGCGGGTAGGCGGCCATCCAGTCATGCGTCGCGGTGCTGGCGAGCGCGTCCGACATCGCCGCCGCCGCCGCGCCGGGATCGCCCGCGCGGCCGAGGCTGGTGAGCACGCCGCCGGAAAAGCCGCGTCCGGTGGCGATCACGCCGCCCTGGTTGCGCGCGCCCTTGAACGCGACGACGCCACGTTCGGCGTCGATCATCAGCGGCGCGATCGCGGGGATGGGTGTCGCGGGCGCGGCCTGCATCACCGCCCGCGGCGCCGCCAGGATTTCAAACAGCTCGGCGTAGGCGCTCCACACCGCCTTGTTGGCGCGCCACGCGGGGCCGGAGCGGCCGGAGCTTTCAGCGGCGGCGTCGGCGCGCGCGCGCAACGCCAGCGCCTGCGACTTCTGTGTTGCGGTCAGGCCGAGATCGTCCATCGCCAGCGCGCCCGACAGGAACGCCGCGCGCGATCCCGTGAACATGTCGAGCAGCATGCCGGACTTGAACATGGCGCCGGCGGCGCCGGTCTGGTCGGCGAGCGCCAGCAGGCTGGTCAGGCCGCCGCCGAGCTGCGAGCTCACCGCCGCGATGGCGAACGTGTAGCCGCGCAGCGTCGCATGCAGTTGTGCGGCGCTTTCGCTCTGGCCGTCGCCGAACACGAGGCTGCTGCACACCGGCGCCAGCGCGATGAAGCTGTTCGATGACAGCGCCGCGATCGAATCGTCCTGCACGGTGGCCAACAATTTTCCGAACGACTGCGCGCATTTCACTTCGACGTACTGCAACGGGTGCGCGTCTTTCGTGAACACGGTGAGCGCGGCCTTGGCGGCGTTGTCGGCGGCGCGGTTGGCCAGCGTGCCGTTTTCGCGGTTCACGAACACCGCACGCAACGCCTGCGCGTGCGCCCACGGGATCGGGTCGCGGGCGCTGTCGAAGCTGCGCAACGCGCCGCTGGCGGCGGCCGAGCCCGCCCGCCGGTCGATGTCGTTGCCCTGCGCCATCAGCGCGTAGCCGTACTCGATCTGCTTCAGCCCGCGCTCGCGCGAGCCATCCGGGAGTGCGGCGACCTCGGCCTTCAGCGCGCCGATGCGGGCGTTGATGGCCGCCTGGGCCTTCGGCATCACGGGCCGGAGGTCTGCGGGGTCTGTGGCGAGGGGGGCGGGCGTCTGTGCGTGCAGCAGCGGCGCAATCATCGCGGCGCACAACGCCGCCGTGGCCAGTAGAATTCGCATGGTCGCCCCTCCGCTCAGCGCACGCTATCAGCCGGACAGGCGCGCGCCCATCCCTTCCAGCGCCGTGTCCGTTTTCGGCCAGCACGCTTCGGTCGAATGCGCGAAACCATGACCATGAGCCACTTCATCGCACGACCCATCGCCGCCGCCACCGTCGCAGACGCCCACGCACGGTTCGCCGCCGGCGATCCCGCCGTTGTCCGTCGCGTGGTGGATGCGCCGCTGGGTTATCCCTGCCGCCGCTGCCTGCGCGACGGCGAGGTCGGGGAGGCCATGCTGCTGTTTTCGCATTCGCCGTTTCAAACAACGGGGCCATACGCGGAGCGGGGGCCGGTGTTCGTGCACGCGCGCGCGTGCGTTGCGCCCGATCTCGCGGTGGACGAGCTCCCCGAGGTGACGCGCGTGCGCCAGCAGGTGGTCGCCCGCGCCTATACCCATGACGGCGCGATTCACGATGCGGCGCTTGTCGATGCGCCGGACGCCGCCGTCGCGCTGCGGACGTTTTTCGAAGACGCGCGCGTCGCCTTCGTGCACGTGCGCAGCGTGACGTACGGGTGCTTCACCTACGCGGTGGAGCGGGCGGGTTAGGCCGTCACCGCGCGGGCGCCGCCGCGCAGCACGCCCGTGGCCAGCACCGGCGCGAGGAACGTCGCCATCAGCAAGGTGTTCGACACCGCGTTGAGCGGGAAGCCGGTCGCCACCGAGATGGCGCTGTCGATCACGTACCAGGCGGCGAAGGACGCCGTGAGCGACTGCCACACCGGCGCGCCGACCATATCCGCCGCGCGGATCATGCCGAACGTGGTCATCGCCCAGCCGATGGTCAGCGCGCCCTGCAGCCCGAATGCAAACTGCAGCGCCGGCTGATCCAGTAGCGCGGCGTTCGCGGGATCACCGCTGAGCAGGCCGATCACGAATCGCGGCGGGCCGCTCGCTGCGGGCACCGCCGACAGCGCCAGCACCACGCCGAACGCCAGCACGCCCCAGCACCACACCGTCATCCAGTTTTTCCAGAATCCCGACATTGTCTTCTCCCTCGTGTGTAAATCAGCCCGCCATCTGGCGTTCGACGTCCTTCATGTCGAAGTAGTCGCGCCACGCAGTGATCTTGCCGCCCTTCAGCTCCCAGACGCCCATGACCTCGAAGCGCACGGTCTTGCCGGACTTCTGCAGGAAGGTGTCGACGCGTTCGTTGAGCACGGCGCCGTTGGCGTTTTCGGCCGAATGCACGATCTCGAACGTCGCCGTCTGCGCGTCGGCGAGGAATCCGGCGATGAAGGGGCGGATCTGGTCGTGGCCCGTCAGCTTCGGCATCGGGATGTTGTGGTAGGTCGCGCTCGGCGCGAAGTGCGCCATGATGCGGTCGACGTCCTTGGCCTCCCAGGCGGCGATGAAGTCGGCGACGATTTCTGAGTTGGTCATGGTTCACTCCCTTGGCAGGAGGGGACCTTGGGGCCATCGCGGTAGGCGCGGCAATTACCTCTGACGTCATGGACAGCGCCGTGCGGGCTTGCGAGCATGGTCGCCATGTCCACGATCGCCCCCGAACGCTCCGAAGTCGGCCCGTTTGCGCTCGCGCTGCGCCGCTTTCGCGCGGGCCGCCGCATGAGCCAGCTTGATCTGGCGCTGACGTGCGATGTGTCGGCGCGACATCTGTCGTTTCTGGAATCAGGGCGCGCGCAGCCGAGTCGGGAGATGGTGCTGCAACTGGCGGAAGGCCTGCTGCTGCCGCTGGGCGCGCGCAACGCGCTGCTGCAGGCGGCGGGCTTCGCGCCGGTGTTTCCGGCGTCGGCGCTGGAGTCAGAGGCGCTAGGGCCCTTCCGCGCGGTGCTGACGGAGATGATGGCGCGCCACGCGCCCAATCCGGCGATGCTGTGCGACCGGCACTGGAACGTCCGCGACGCCAACGGCACGGCGCGCGCGTTGCTCGCCGCGTTGGAGGATGGATCGGGGGAGATGAATGTCGTGCGGATGCTGACCGACAGCCCGCAGGCGCCGATCGCCATCGCCAACTATGCCGAAGTGCTGGGCGAGATGACTGCGCGGTTGCATCTGGAGTCGCTGGAAGCCGGCGACGATCCCGTGCTGCAGGATTTGCTGCGCGGCCTCGAAGCCGCGAGTGCGCGTCACCCGCACCGTGCGTCGCCCACAGCGCGCAGCCCGCTCGCGCCGCTGGTGTTCAACGCGCCGGGCCAGCCGCTGCGCTTTCTCTCGACCATCGCGCACTTCGGTACGAGCGAGGACGTGACGGTGCGCGATCTGCGGCTGGAGCTGCTGTTCCCGGCGGATGAGCACACGCGGGCGGCGATGGTGGCGCTGGCGGGCGAATTGTAGGGTGCATTAGGGCAAAGCCCGTAATGCACCATCATCTGGCGCCAAGGTGGTGCATTACGCGCTGCGCGCTAATGCACCCTACGGGCGTTGTCGGGATCGCTATCGAACTAACGCGGCGCGCGCTTCGCCAATATCCGCTGCAGGGTCCGGCGGTGCATGTTCAGCCGCCGCGCGGTTTCGCTGACATTGTGCCCGCACAGCTCATACACGCGCTGGATGTGTTCCCAGCGCACGCGGTCGGCGCTCATCGGGTTGTCCGGGGGCGCTGCCTTGTCGTTCGGCAGCGCGAGTAGGGCCTTCACCACGTCATCGGGATCGGCGGGCTTGGCGAGATAGTCGAGCGCGCCGGCCTTCACCGCAGCCACCGCCGTGGCGATGTTGCCGTAGCCGGTGAGCATCACGACCTTGCAGTCGGCGCGGCGGCGGTGGAGTTCCTCCACCACGGCAAGGCCGGTGCCGTCTTCGAGGCGCAGATCAAGCACCGCGTATTGCGGCGGGTTGTTGCGCGCGATCTCGATGGCTTCGTTGACGGTGCCGACCATCGTCACCTCGAAGCCGCGCCCGCCCAGCGCGCGGCCAAGGCGCGTGCGGAAGGGCGCGTCGTCGTCGAGGACGAGCAGCGACTTGTCGCCGGGGAGATCGAGCAGTTCGCCATCGGACATGGGTATGGTCCCCAGAGGGAAATCGTGGCGCGCGAGGCGCGATGAACAAGACGTAATCCCAGTGTGGCATGAATCAATACGCGCGGCCACTTCGCCACAGTGGGCGCTTTACATCGGCGGCGCCTCGATCGCCGCCCGTGCCCAGGTGGCGCGCACCACCGCGCCCACCTTCGGCGGCGTGCGGTTGCGGGCGTCGATTTTCGCGCCGGTTCGCTCCAGGAGCGTTTTCGCGATGAAGAAGCCGAGGCCGAGGCCGCCGCCGCCGTCGCCGGCCGCGCGTTCGCTCACGTAGGGTTCGCCGAGGCGGGCCAGCACCGACTGGGGGAATCCGCGCCCGTCGTCGCGCACCACGATCTCGATCTCGTCACCGGTCCATCGTGCGGCGACATCCACCGTCGCGTTGGCGAAGCCGACGGCGTTCTCGATGATGTTGCCGAGCCCATGCAGCATCTCCGGCGCGCGCGCGATCTCCGGCGCGCGCGAGCCGTCCGGCGCGCTCGACTCCACGTGCACGTTGATGTCGGCGCCGAGGCCACGGTGGCGGTCGCAGACACTTTCCAGCAGCTCGTCGAGCGTGAGCCGCGCGTGCACGGCGTCGCCTTCCTCCTTGCGCGACGAAAGCTGCTTGAGAATGCCGCGGCAGCGTTCGCTCTGCGAGACGAGGAGCTGCACGTCCTCCAGCAGCGGTGAATCCTTTTCCTTGGCGAGCGCGCGCTCCATTTCCTTCGCAACGAGATGGATGGTGGCGAGCGGCGTGCCGAGTTCATGCGCCGCCGCGGCCGCGAGCCCGCCCAGCGCAGAGAGTTTCTGTTCGCGCGCCAGCACCGTCTGCACTTCCGACAGCGCGGCGCTCAGACGCTCTTCTTCCGCCGCCACCCGCCAGGCGTAGACGCTGGTGAAGCCCAGACCGATCAGCACCGCGGCGGCGAGGCCGAACTGGTAGATCACCGGCGGCTCGTAGTGTTCGCCCGGCAGCCACGGCAGCGGCAGGTGCCAGATCGCCAGCACGCCGACGCAGATGTAGGTCAGCACGGCAAGCGCCACCGTGACCGTCGGGCGCAGCACGATCGCCGACACCGCCACTGGCGCGATGAACAGCATCAGGAACGGATTGGCCACGCCGCCCGTCAGCGCCAGCAGCACCGCAAGCTGAAGGACGTCGTAGGCGAGCTGCGCGGCGGCTTCCCAGTCGGCCACCACGCCCTGGCTCGGGCGCGCCACCATCAGGAAGATGTTCACCCACGCACTAACCGCGATGACGCCGAGCGCCGCCGCCAGCGGCGCCTCAAAGCCGAGCCCGAAGCGCACGTAGATCAGCGCGGCGGTCTGCCCGGCCACCGCGAGCCAGCGCAGCAGCACCAGCGTGCGCAGCTGCACGCGCCCCGGCCCGGCCCACGATTCAGGAGGCTGTGGCAAAAATGATGGCCTTGGTCGCATGAGCAAAGTTCCGGTTGCGGTGGGGTATGGGTTCGAAGGATACAGGCGTTTGCGTTGGGGGACGCAGGGACATGCATGATCTACCGGATCGAAGACCTTGAAAGTCTGAGCGATACGCTGCGCGCTTGCCTCGCTGACGCGGGCGTGAAGAATACCCGCCACATTCTCGAAAAGTGCGCCACTGCGAAAGGGCGCGCCTTGCTCGCGCGCGAGAGCGGGATATCGGAAGCCAACATCCTGCACTGCGTGCACGTCGCCGATCTGCTGCGGGTCAAAGGCGTGGGCGACGCGTTCGCGGCGCTGTTGCTGGCGGCGGGCGTGACGTCGGTGGCGGCGCTGAAGGCCGCGGATGCGGTGGCGCTTGCGCCGCAGCTCGCCGCCGCCAAGGCCAAGGTCAAACGTGCGTACCGCTCGCCGACGGTGAAGGACATCACCCGCTGGATCGAGGACGCGGCGTCGCTGACGCCGGTTTTCACGTGACACCGCAGCCCGTCGACAGCCGCCGGCCAGCGGCGTAGATCGCGGCGATGCGCTCTTCCCCCTGTCGTGCGGCCCTCACCGCAGCCCTCCTTGTCACGGTCTTCAGCGGCTGCGCGCCGCAGGTGGCGGCGCCCAAGACCTGCGCAACCTCAGGCATCGAGCGCGTCGGCGGGCCGATCTCGCTGGTCGATTCCAGCGGCGCGGCCGTCACCCAGGCCGATTTCGCCGACAAGCCGACGCTGCTTTACTTCGGCTTCGCCAACTGCCCCGACATCTGCCCGACCTCGCTGCAGGCCGCCCGCGCCGCCCTCGACGCGCGCAAACCCGGCGCAAAGCCGCTCAACGTGGCGCTGGTCACCGTCGATCCCTTGCGCGACACGCCGGAGCTGCTGGCTCGCTACGTGGTCAACGACGCGTTTCCCGTCGGCCTGCGCGGGCTGACCGGCACGCCGGAACAAACGAAGGCGGCCACCGACGTTTTCAAGGTCTACGCCCAGCGGCGCGACGACCCCACCTCGGCGGCGGGCTATGTGTATGACCACACCTCGATGTTCTACCTGATGGACCGCAACTGGCGGCCGCTGGCGGTCTTCCCGAGTGAAATGCCCCCGGCGGACATGGCCATCTGCATCGATCACGCACTCGCGAAAGCCGATTAAGGGGCGTCGGACTGCGCTTGCCGCCGCAACCTCCGGGGACTTTCCGTAA
>JANNVF010000176.1:0-8081 GCA_031414315.1 Hyphomonadaceae bacterium
GATCCGCTTCATCGGGATAGCCTTGGCGACGACGTCGCCATGATCGCGGGCGGTCCGGTTCATCTCCGAGGCGAAGGCACCCGGCGCGATGGCGTTGACGACGATGCCGTCCTCCACCAGCCGCGCCGCGATCCGGCGGGTGAGATAGATGAGGCCGGCCTTGGAGGCGTGGTACGAATAGGTCTCCCACGGATTGAGGCGGATGCCGTCGATCGAGGCGATGTTGATCACCTTGGAGGGGCGCGCATGGCTGCCCGCCGCCTTCAGGGCGCCGTGCAGCGCCTTGGTGAGAAAGAACGGGGACTTCAGGTTGAGGTCCATGACCTTGTCCCAGCCGCTTTCGGGAAACTCGTCGAACGGCGAGCCCCACGCCGCGCCGGCGTTGTTGACCAGGATGTCGAGCTTCTTCTCGTGGGCGCCGAACGCCGCCGCCAGCGCCTCGCAGCCGGCCACCGTGGACACATCCATCGGCAGCGCGATGCATTCGCCGTGGGCGGACAACGCCTTCGCCGTCTCCTCGCACGCTGCCGCCTTGCGTGACGAGACGTAGACCTTGGCGCCGCTGGCACGAAACCCGCCGCGATCATCTTGCCAATGCCGCGCGATCCGCCGGTTACCAGCGCCACGCGGCCTTTCAGTGAGAACAGATCCTGGACGTTCATCGCGCTTCCTCCGTTTGCAGAAAGCCTAGCGGGCGGCCGCGCGTGATGAAAGCGCCCTACCCCTCGATGTCCTCACGGATGGTGCGGCGCGCGAGCCAGAACAGCGCCACCGCGCCAAAGCCGAACAGCGTCGACCCCATCAACGCCCAGCGCACGCCTTCGGCCGGGCCCATGCTGAACTGGATGGCGAACACATCACTCATGATGCCCACCGCCAGTGGTCCCAGCCCCAGCCCGATCAGGTTGATGATGAACAGCAGAATGGCCGACGCTGTCGCGCGCATGTGCGGCGGCGCGATGGATTGCGCAGTTGCGTAGACCGGCCCGTACCAGAGCGTGCCGAGCACGGCGTTGATCGCCAGCAATGGCATGGCGGCCATCGCGGAGGGAAGTGTGATCGCGATGATGTAGACCGGCATGGTGATCAGTGCGGCGATGGCGGGGACGCTGACGTAGGCGCGCTGGTCACGGGCGCCGTACTTGTCGGCGATGACGCCGCCGATCCATGCGCCGAACGCGCCGGCAAGTCCGCCGATAATGCCGAGTGCGAGGCCCAGAAAGCCCGCCGGCCCCAGACCGAATGACGCCGCCAGACGCGCGATTTCCTCGGGATGGTTGCGGAAGAAGAACGACGCGGTGAACGGCGCATGGCCGTAGCCGATGAACGCCTTGATCGACGCGGCGAACGCGATGAACCAGAACGTGCGCTTGGTAGCGAGCACCGCGAGCGCCTGGCCGAACGTGGCGCCTTTCACGGCGGTGGCCTTCAGGTCCGCCATCACGCGCTTGGCGCGCGGCTCCACCAGCGTGAACGCCACGAGCAGCGCCAGCAGCAATCCCGGCAGGCCGCACACGAGGAATGCGGTGCGCCAGCCGTAAGCGTCAGCCACCACGCCGCCGAGCGCGAACCCGACGAGCGAGCCGAGCGGCGTGCCCATGTGATAGAATGCCAGCGCCGAGGCGCGCTTTTCCTTCGGCACGTAATCGGTGATCAACGCATGCGCCGGCGGCGTGCAGCCCGCCTCGCCGATACCGACGCCGATGCGGGCGAGCACCAGTTGCGTGAAGTTCGTGGCCAGGCCACAGAGCGCCGTGAACCCGCTCCACAGCGCCAGCGACGCCGCGATGATCCGCGGCCTGTTGTGGGTCTCCGCCAGCCGCGCGATGGGCAGGCCGAGCACGGTGTAAAACAGTGCGAAGGCGAGTCCCGACATGGCGCCGAGCTGCCAGTCGAGCAGGCCGAGTTCGTTCTTGATCGGCTCGGCGAGGATGTTGACCACCTGCCGGTCGACGAAATTGAGGATGTAGATGACGAGCAGGAGCCCCATCGCGTAGCGGCGATAGCCGGCGCTGATCGGGGTTATCGCCGGGCGTGCGCCCTCAACCTGTGTCGTTCCCGCAGTCACCTCGGTCACGCCTGCCTCCCTGGTCGCGTCTCTTGCGGACGTCTCGCGTCATTGGGGCCTACGAACCGGCCCCGCGCCAGCCCTGCGGCGGCCCTGTGGTGGGCGGGGCGATCACGATCGCGCCTGCGGCGGCAGGCTGCGGAGCCCCGCCCTCTTGCACTTCCGGCCACAAGTCTTATCATTTATCGATAAGGACCGCCTCATGGGGGTGCACGGCGACCAGGTGGGCGCCCGGGTCCTGCGGAGTTCAGCGCTTGAAGCAATTCCTCATCACGGTGGCTGGCGTCCTCGTCGGCCTGATCCTGTTCGTCATCGTCGTGCCGATGGTGATCATCTCCTCGATCGGCAACGCGGCCTCCGAGCGCCACGCCGAAACGCTGCCGAAGGCGATCGTGCTCGGCATCGACCTGCGCGAGGACATCACCGATGTGCCGTCCACGTCGCCGTTCAACTTCGGAGGCTCCACCTCCGTCGTCGAACTCGTGCGCACGCTGGGCGCCGCCGCCAAGGACTCCAAGGTCAAGGGCATCTACGTGCGCGCCAACAGCGGCGGCATGGCCCCGGCGCACGCGGAGGAAATCCGCGACGCGTTCGCCAAGTTCCGCGCCGCCGACAAATGGATCATCGCCAGCATCCAGAACGACGGCGTGCGGACCTCGATCGCCGGCTATGCCACGATCGCCGGCGCCACCGAAGTGTGGTTGCAGGACGCCAGCGAGTTCATGCCCATGGGCATCACGGCGGAAGAGACTTTCTTCGCCGACACGCTGCGCCGCTTCCACATGAGCGCGCAGTTCCAGACCCGCGAAGAATACAAGTCCGCCGCCGACAGCGTGACGCAGACGGGCTTCACCGCCGCCAACCGTGAATCAACGACCTCGATGCTGACCAGCATCTACGATCGTCTGATCAACGCCATCGCGGAAAGCCGCAAGGAACAGGGCCTGACGCCCGCGCTGGTGCGCCAGGCGATCGAGGCCACCCCGTTCTCCGGCGAAGACGCGCTGCGCCTCAAGCTGGTCGACAAGCTCGGCCGGCCGGAAGACGCCGAACTCGCCGCTATCGAGCGCGCAGGCGGCATGGACACGGCGGGCATCGTCGAGTTCGCCAAGTACACGCCGAAAGCGCCGAGCGGCCCGGTCATCGCGCTCGTCACCGGTGAAGGCGCCATCGTCTCCGGCACGTCTGAAGGTTCGCCCTTCGGCGACGAGCAGGTGATGAACGGCGACGTGATCGCCAAGGCGCTACTCGATGCGGCCAACGACAAGGACGTGAAGGCGATCGTCTTCCGGGTCTCGTCGCCCGGCGGTTCGGTGGTCGCGTCCGACCAGATCTGGCACGCGGTGGAAACCGCGCAGGCAAAGGGCAAGAAGGTCGTTGTCTCGATGGGCGCGTATGCGGCGTCGGGCGGCTACTACGTCTCCGCCGGCGCCGACGAGATCGTCGCGTGGCCGACGACCATCACCGGTTCGATCGGCGTCGTCGGCGGCAAGATCGTGCTTGGCGATGCGATGACGCACTACCTGTCGGCGCGCACGGAAACAGTGCAGGTCGGTTCGCCGGTGGCGAACTTCTTCACCTCCTCGCGCCCCTTCACCAACGCCGAGAGCGCCGCGTTCTCCGGCTTCATCGACCGCGCCTACGCCGACTTTATCAAGCTCGTGGCCGAAGGCCGCGGCATGACGCCGGAACAGGCGCGCGAAGTGGCCAAGGGCCGGGTGTGGACCGGCGAACAGGCGCTGAGCCGCAAGCTCGTCAACACCATGGGCGGGCTCGATGTCGCCATCGAACGCGCCAAGGCGCTGGCCGGTATCAAAGCCGACGACAGCGTGACGCTGAAGGTGTTCCCGCAACAGCAGAACCCCTTCGAGGCCATCCAGGAACTGTTCGGTGTGTCGGCGTCGAACGCCCGCGCCGCCGCGATGCTGGCCGGCGTGATGGGTGACGAGCGCGTGGCCGGCGCCCTGCGCGAAGTCATGGACGACCGGCGCGGCGTCCGCGCGGAAACGCGCGTGCACGTGCAGTAGTCCCTGGCCCTTCTCAACGACTGTGGCGGCGCTCGACAGGGCGCCGCCATTTTCTTTTGTGAGCCCTGCTGGACATCGCGCCATTCGCGTCCGAACGTGCCCGCATGGGAGAAACACTGCGCCGGGTGACGCTCACCGCCTCGATAGAGGGCAAGCCGAAGCCCACCGACTTTCGCATTGTCGAGGAGGCGCTGCCGTCGCCAGGCGACGGGCAGATCCTGTTCCGCATCCGCCACGCCTCGGTCGATCCCGGCGTGCGCTCGCGCCTGTCGGGCGGCGACAGCTATTCCGCCGCGCTGAAGCCCGGCGAAACCATCGACGGCTTCTCCATCGGCGAAGTCATCGCCAGCAATCACCCGAAGTGGGCGGTCGGTGACCTTGCGGCGATGGCCGCCGGCTGGTGCGATCACTTCCTCTCCGACGGCAAGGGCTATCTGCAACGCATCGCCGATCCGCGCCCGCCGCTCACCACATGGATCGGCGTGCTCGGCGTGCCGGGCATGACGGCGTGGTTCGGCCTCCACCGCGTCGCCGCTGCGAAGGACGGCGAAACGCTGCTCGTCACCTCCGCCGCGGGCCCCGTCGGCGCGAGCGCCGGGCAGATCGGCAAGAAGCTAGGCATGCGCGTCATCGGCATCGCCGGCGGGCCGGAGAAATGCGCGTGGCTCGAGCGCGAAGCGGGCTTCGACGCCACGATTGACCGGCACGCGACGCCGGATCTCGTCGCCGCCATCCGGGCGCACGCGCCGAAGGGCGTCGACGTGCTGTTCGACAACGTCGGCAATGCGATGATCGACCAGGTGCTGCCGCTGATGCGCGCGCGCGGCCGCATCGTGGTGTCCGGACAGGTGGCGGAATACTCCGCGTCGCACGCGGAAAAGATCGGGCTGAAAAATACCGACCGCTTCATAACGCACCGCCTGCGCATGGAGGGCCTCGTGGTGTTCGACGACATCCGCGCCTTTCCCGAAGCGCAGGCCGCGATGGCCGGCTGGATCGCCGATGGGTCGTTCAAGTTCCGCGAGGAGCGCTTCAAGGGCCTCGACGCCCTGCCCGCCGCCTTCTGCGACCTGTTCAATTCCAACGCCGCGTTCGGCCGGCGCATCGTCGACATCTGAGGCGACCATGCAGTTTGAAAACTACCACCGCATGCGCTTCGCCTACGAAGGCCGCGTGCTGACTGTCACCATCGAAGGCAATGCGGTGAACGCCGTGGACGCGGCGATGCACGAAGACCTCGCGCGCGTGTTCGCCGACCTGCAGCGCGATCCCGACAGTGACATCATCGTACTCACCGGCCGCGGCCGCGCGTTCTGCGCTGGCGGTGACTTCGACTGGTTCCAGGAACAGATCGACGATCCCAGCAAGTTCCGCGACATCGGCCACGAAGCCAAGCGCATCGTCGGCGGCCTGCTCGATCTGGAAAAGCCGATCATCTGCCGCATGAACGGCGCCGCGGCCGGCCTCGGCGCCACCATCGCGCTGCTGTGCGACGTGATCGTCGCGGAAGAGAACGCCAAGATCGGCGATCCGCACGTGAAGGTCGGTCTCGTTGCGGGCGATGGCGGCGCGGTGATCTGGCCGCAGCTCATCGGCTTCGCGCGCGCCAAGGAATTCCTGATGACGGGCGATCTGATGACGGCCAGACGCGCCGCTGAGATCGGCCTCGTCAACTACGCCGTGCCTGCCGCCGAACTCGACGCGAAAGTCGCCGAACTCGTGGAGAAGATCGCCGGAAATCCGCGCTGGGCGGTGCGCTGGACCAAGACGGTGATGAACATCCAGCTCAAGGACATCGCCAACAAGCTGATGGACGCCTCCATCGCCTACGAGATGGCGTCGAACATGACCGCCGACCGGCGCGAGGCGGTGGCGGCCTTCGTGGAGAAGCGCAAGCCGAAGCTGACGGGCGAATAGCGTGACCGACGCGACCTTCCCGCTGCGCGTCGCCAGCGCGGAGGACGCCGCCGCCGTGTGCGCCATTTACATACCCATCGTGGAGACAACCGCGATCTCGTTTGAGCTTGCGCCCCCGTCGCAGGGTGAGATGTCGCGTCGCATCACGGAAACGCTCTTGATGTATCCATGGCTCGTTGCAGAGAACGATCAGCGCCGTGTCGTCGGTTATGCGTATGCCGGCCCACATCGCGCACGCGCTGCGTACGGATGGTCCGTCGATGTCACCGCCTACGTGGCTGACGGCATGCGCGGACGCGGGGTCAGCGCACGCCTTTACCGCGCGTTGCTCGACATCCTGCGCGCGCAGAATTTTCACGCGGCGTTCGCGGGCATCGCGCTGCCCAATCCGGGCAGCATTGCGTTGCATGAATCGGTAGGCTTCACGCCGGTCGGCGTCTACCGCGCGGTCGGGTACAAGCTCGCCGCGTGGCACGACGTCGGCTGGTGGCAGCGTGCGCTGCGCGATGGCGGCGCGCCACCGCAAACGCCGATACCCTTTCCAGAGCTCGATAAGACCCTGTTCCCTTTGGTGAGATTCCCATGACACCCGCCACGAACGGCGACATCCATGACGTCTTGCGCGACCAGCTGCGCCGCTTCGTCGCCGAAAAGGCGCCGCGCGAGAAGCGGCGGGAATGGGATCGCACGCATACATGGCCGCGCGATCAGTTCCGCGAACTCGCAGACATGGGCTTTTGCGGCCTCACCATCGCGGAGGAACACGGCGGGCTCGGGCAGGATATCGTCGCCGCGGTGGCGGTGATTGAGGAACTCTCGCGCGTCGGCGCGTTTCTCTCCGGGCCGTTCATTCATTGCGCGTTCTACGGCGGCATGAACATTTCCGAGAACGGCAACGCGGCGCAGAAAGCCGCGCTGCTGCCGAAGTTGGCGAAGGGCGAGCTCCTTTTCGCATACGGCTTGTCCGAACCTGATGTGGGCGGCGATCTGTCCGCCGTCACCACCCGCGCGCGGATCGAGGGCGACGAGGTCGTCATCGACGGCTCCAAGCGCTGGTGCACCGGCGCCGACTTCGCCGACTACATCTACTGCCTCGTCCGCTCCGGTCCCGCCGAAGAGAAACGCCGCAACCTCTCCTTCGTGCTCATCCCGCCATCGACGCCGGGCGTGACGCTCTCGCCGATCGACCACATCAACCTGCGCTACACGCTCTCTTCCGACGTGCATTTCGAGAACGTGCGCGTGCCCGTCGCCAACATCGTCGGCGGCATGGAGAAGTGGAACAAGGGCTGGAGCATGCTTGCCGGCCGCGCGCTCGACGTGGAGAAGATCGAGATCTCCGCCGCCGCATTCGGCGTCGCGCAGGGCGCGGTGGAGGATGCGTGGGCCTACGCGCAGGAGCGCACCCAGTTCGGCAAGCCGATCAGCGGCCACCAGGCGGTGCGCCACGCGCTTGTCGACGCCAAGACAAAGCTGGAGGCATGCCGCCACATGCTCTATCACGCCGCGCACCTCGCGCAGGACGGCAAACCCTGCGCGGTGGAAACGTCGATGGCGAAACTGTTCATCGGCGAAACCGTTGGCGAGATCGCGCTCATCTGCCAGCGCGTGATGGGCGCCTACGCGCTGTCCGACGCCTACGACATGGAGCGCCACGTACGCGACCTGCTGGGCATGGCGATCGTCGGGGGTTCATCCAACATGCAGCGCAACAACATCGCAGCACTGCTGGGGCTGAAACAATGACCGGCCCGCTCGCCGCCGCGCGCGCGCTGGCGCCGGATATTGCGGCGCGCGCGCAGGAGATCGAGGACGCGCGCCGTCTGCCCGCCGATCTCGCAACAACCATGGCCAAGGCCGGCCTGTTCCGCGTCGCGCTGCCGAAAAGCCTCGGCGGCCACGAAGCGGCGCCGGCGATTGTCGCGGAGACCATCGAGACGATCGCCATGGCCGATGCTTCGGCGGCGTGGTGCCTGATGATCGGCGCGACGACCGCACTCAACGCAGCGTACCTGCCGCAAGACGTGGCGCGCGCGGTGTTCGACGACCCCGACATCATCACCGGCGCG
>JANNVF010000177.1:0-5881 GCA_031414315.1 Hyphomonadaceae bacterium
CCGAAGTCGCCCGGTGAAGTAAGTGAGTGCTCACTTTCAGTCGCCACGGAGCTTTGCTATCTAAGGACGGCGAGACGGTTGTCCGCAGGAGGGTCCGATGCGTTCGCTGGTGTTCAACGGGTTGTTCTGGGTGGTTTCCACGCTCTACGTGCTGATGTGCGCCGTGCTGGCGCTGGTCCCCGGCCGGGGCTCGGTGCGCTGGGGCGTCCGGCGTTATGTCAAACGGATGGTCCAGCTGATGCGCCAAGTCGGCGGCATCAAGCCGGAAGCCCGCGGACGAGAACGTCTGCCGGACGGCCCGTTCATCATCGCCGCCAAGCACTCCAGCTACGGCGACGGCTTCATGATGTACGACCAGTTCGACGAGATCGCCTTCGTCACCGGTGACCATCTGGAGCGCTTCCCGTTCATGAGCGTGGTGCTGTCCAAGCTCGGCGCCATCGTCGTCGACAACTGCGGCGGCCCGGAAGCACGGCGCGATCTCTCCGAGAGCTTCAAGCGCGCCGCCGAGGAAAAGCGCCCGGTGCTGATCTACCCGGAAGGCAACCTGGCCCGCGTCGGCGAGAAGCATCGCTACCGCTCCGGCGTCTGGCACATGCAGGAGGCGAGCGGCTGGCCGGTGGTGCCGGTGGCCACCAACCTCGGCCTGCGCTGGCAGTGCGAGGACTGGGAGAAAAACCCCGGCACGGCGGTGATCGAGTTCCTCGACCCGATCCCGCCGGGCTTGCCGAAGGACGAGTTCATGGCGCGGCTGGAGCGCGTCGTGGAGGGCCACACCACCCGGCTGATCGCCGAAGGCCGTGTGGCCGATGAAGCCGCCAAGGCGCGCCGCCTTGCCCCGGCGGTGAAAGGTCTCTAACTCCGCGAACCCTTCTCCCGCGTGCGGGAGAAGGGACATTTCAGAGCTCTTTGATGCCCCAGTACTCCCCCCTCCTCACCGTGATGATCGCCGCCGTGCGCAAGGCGGGGCGCCAGCTCAGCCGCGACTTCGGCGAGGTCGAGCAGCTTCAGGTATCGCGCAAGGGACCGGGGGATTTCGTCTCCGCCGCCGACCACAAGGCAGAGCAGACCCTGTTTGAAGAGCTGTCCAAGGCGCGCCCCGGCTACGGCTTCCTGATGGAAGAGCGCGGCGTGATCGAGGGCACCGACAAGACGCACCGCTGGATCGTCGATCCGCTGGATGGCACCACGAACTTCCTGCATGGCTTCGCGCATTTCTCGATCTCGGTGGCGCTGGAGCGCGAGAAAGAACTCGTCGCCGGCGTCGTCTACGACGTGGCGAAGAACGAGATGTTCTGGGCCGAGAAGGGTCGCGGCGCTTTTCTCAACGACCGTCGCCTTCGCGTCGCCTCGCGCACCAGCATCGCCGACGCACTCGTTGTCACCGGAATCGCGCCATCGGCGCGCGCGAGCGGTCGCCAGACGGCGTTCCTGGAAGAGTTCGGCCGGGTATCCGATGCATGCGCCGGCGTAAGGCGCCTGGGCTCCGCCGCGCTTGATCTGGCGTACGTCGCGGCTGGCCGCTTCGACGCCTACTGGGAACGCAACCTCGGCGCCTGGGATATCGCCGCCGGCGCAGTTCTGGTCCGCGAGGCGGGCGGCTTCGCCCGCGAAGTCGATGGCGGCGATTTTATGGAGACGGGCTCCATCATCGCCACCAACGAACGCCTGCTGCCGCTGCTCACGAAAGTCGTGAAAGGCTGAGCGCTTGCGCGCTGCCGGAAAGACGCGAGAGTGCCATACACACTGCGGAGGCAAGACGCATGGCGGATCCGAGTTCGAGCCAGGCGGCCCCGCATCGCGTCCGCTGGTACGAAATGGCGGCGTTTGCTTCGCCGTCCGCACCACTGCTGGCGCTCTCCCTGCCGTCGCTGATCTTTCTCGGCCCCTACTTCAACGAGCACCTGGGCCTCAGCCTCACCGCGGTGTCGGTTCTCTTCCTTACCGCGCGCATGGCCGACATTGTCGTCGATCCCATGATCGGCGGATTCCAGGACCGCACGACACCAGCGTTCGGACGCCGCCGCTTCTGGATGGTGGCGTCGACACCACCGGCGATGGCGATCATCTGGATCGTGTTCGTCGGCCTGCCGCCAGGCGTGCCGGCTTGGCTCGTCTCCGTTTGCGTACTGGCGATGTACTGGGCCTACGCGTCGCTGGTGATCGCCCACCTGAGTTGGGCGGGCGAACTCCAGCCCGATTATCACGGCCGCACCCAGACGTTGAGCGCGGTGCAGGTGGCCGGGATGATCGGCTATGTCGGCATGTTGCTGCTGCCAGCAATCGTGATGCAGGGCGGTCTTGGCGACGAAGTCGATGCCGTGCACGCCATGGGCTATGCGGTGCTCATCGCGCTGCCGCTGACGGTAGCGTGGTGCGTGCTGACGGTGAAGGAGAAGCCGAGCACGCCACAACCGCACATGGGTTTTCGCGTAGCCATGCAGGCGTTGCGCACCAACAAGGCGCTCCGGCGCGTGCTCATTCCCGATTTTCTGATCGGCGTGGGCTACGGCGTGACGGGTGGGCTCTTCGTGTTTCTCGCGCGCGACTATCTCGGCTTCACGACGCAATCGAACACATTGCTGCTGATCTACTTCCTCTCCGGCCTGCTCGGCATCCCGCTGTGGACCTGGGCCGGACGGCGATTCGGCAAACACAACGCGCTGATGATCGGCTGCATTCATGCCGGCGTGATGCTGGCGCTTGTGCCGTTCGCGCCGAAGGGGGATTTCTGGTTTGCGGCGCCGCTCTTCGTGTTCGCCGGTGTGTCGCAGAGCGCCGGGACGATGCTGGTCCGCGCGCTGATGGCCGATGTCGTCGACGAAGACACAGTCCAAACGGGAGGGCAGCGATCCGGACTGTTCTTCGGTCTGCTGCTGACCACCAGCAAAGTGGGCCTCGCGATGGGGCCGCTCACCTATTTCGTGCTTGATCGGTTCGGCTATGATGGCAAACTCGGGGCCGCCAACACACCGACGGCGATGGCGGCGCTCGTGGCGCTCTATGCGGGCGTCCCGTTCGTGCTGAACATGCTCGCCGCTGCATCGCTTATCAACTACCCGCTCGACGAGGCGCGGCAGGCTCAGTTGCGCGAAGCCATCGCCGCCCGCGACACAGCGCGCTGACGACGGCGCCACGCGCGCCAGATGCCGAGGATCTCCGCGCCTTCGCTCAAATAGCGCCGACCATGTGTCCACACGCTCGCCCGCGCCTGTGCGCCGGCAAGAATCTCCAGGCTGGCGCCGATACACAACCCCACGCCGCAGCAGTCACCGCGTTCGAGCGCGGCGTTCGCCACGATTTCCTGCTGCGGTGCGCCGAGCGCGAGAAACACAAAGCGCGCGCGCTGCGCCGCGATGAACGCCGCCGCCCGCGCAATGGCCGTCGCGTTTTCAGCGAGATCACTCGGCGGCGCGTGCCAGCGCACGTCGCGCAGGCCGTAGCGCACCTGCACACCAGCAACGACCGCCTCGGACCCACCCACGATGGTGACGGATTCCACAGGATCGATGATCTTTTCAAACAACGCCGCCGTGAGATCTGAGCCCGGGCACGCCGGCAGATCGAACCCGCTCCAGCGCGCGAGCCGCGCAAGTACGCGGCTGTCATTCAGTGTGAGCCACGCATCGCGGTAGAGCAGCACACGGCGTTCGTACTCGCGCCTCAGCGCAACAACATGATCGACGTTGGGCGTCACTACATAGCAGAACGCTCCGTGTTCATCCGCGCGACGCACGATCTCGCGCAGCGCCACATCCGGCGTCACGGGCGCAAAGCGCAGGCCAAGAAACTCGACAGCGTCAGGTAGCGGCGCGCTCATGCGGAGACCCGTCGGCCGCGTTTCAGCGCGCGCACCAGAAACCGCGCCGGGTGCGCCGCGTCGAGCGCGCCGTTGTCCAGCACCTGCGGCTCGCCCAGCAGTTCTGCAGCGATGCGTTCGCCGAGCAACGGCGCCAGTGTGAACCCACGCGATCCGAACCCGCCAAGCAGGTAGAGCCCGTCATGCGACGGGGCCGCCGACGACAGCCGCGCCGCTGTGTCCGCATCCGGCGCGGCGCCTGCCAGCGGCGCGCGATCGGGTGTCGCCGCACGGATCGCCGCGCGCGACTGCAACGTGGTTACATCCACACGCGCGAAGATATCCGGCGACAACACCGCCAGCGCAGCAAGATTGCGCGCGCGTGACTCATCGTCAGCAAGCACAGGCGCTGCGGCCGCCATGCGGTCGAACGTGGCGCCAAACACGATTCCGTTTTCAAACGGCGCGGCGTACGTTCCAGATTCAACGCCGTGCACCGGCGCAGCCCCGCGCACGCCCCCCCACTCCAGCTGACCACGCGTGAGCGCCAGCGGAGCCCAGCGCGTCTGCACGAAATCCGCCAACCCCGCACCGTTGGCGATCACCACGGTCGTGGCTTCGCCAATGATGCGGCCCCCGCCGTCGCGCAACACCCACATGTCGCCGACGCGCTCCAGCGCCTGAACCGGGACGCCAGGCCGCAGCGTTGCGTCTGCGAGCATGGCGTCGATCGCTGCGCGTGGGCGCACGATCCCGGCCTCGACATGCAGCACACCGCCGTCGACGGCGCGAAAATGCGTGGCGGGCAAAGGCGGATCGGCGATGAGATCGGCGAGCGCCGCCGCATCTTCACCATCGCGTGGGCACTCCAGGACACCGATGCAGTCAAACGCGCCAAGCGCCCGGTAACACGCCACCGCTTCGAGGTGCGCGGCGCGGAAGAGGCGCGCGACGCCGGTGTCGGTGCGGTCAAGGCGCGGCGCAAGAAGCGCTGCCGGGTTGCCGCTGGCGCCCGCAGCAGGCGACGCCGCTTCGTAGATGGTTGCGACAACGCCGCGCCGGTGCAGCGCGGCTGCGACTGATGCGCCGGCGATCCCCGCGCCGATGACCGCGACGGACGCGCAATCGGCGGCGCGATACGGCAGGCGCGATGGCAGCGGTGGCGGCGCCGTCATCAGGCGCGCCTCGAGCCGCTCGCGCTTGCTGGAGAAGCCCGGCTTCTTTTCCACTGTGAAGCCTGCCGCCATCAGCGCACGACGCACGGCGCCGGCAACGCTGTAGCTGGCGAGCCGGGCGCCCGGCGCAGACAGCGCGGCGATGCGCGCCATCAGCGGCTCGTTCCACATGTCGGGATTGCGGGCGGGTGTGAAGCCGTCGAGGAACCACGCATCCACAACGCCCACGAACCCAGCGAGCGCTTCGGCGACGGGCGCATGAATGACGGTGAGCGCGAAGCCGTCTTCGGCAAACCACAGCCGCTGTGCGCCGCGGGCGCGGACCGGCCACCGTGCGAGGAGGCGTTCAGCCAGCACGCCGACTTCCGGAAACGGCGCCAGCGCCCGCGCGGCTTCGTCGCGATCCAGCGGAGAGCCTTCGACGGACACAAAGTGCAGCACGGCGCCGACGTCGCGGGTCGCGCGCCAGTGCGCCCAGGTGGCGAGCGCGTTCAGACCGGTGCCAAATCCGAGTTCGCCGATGACGAAGGCGCGGCGTCCGCGCCAACCGTCGGGCAGGCCGCAGCCGTGCAGGAACACCGCGCGCGTTTCTTCAAGGCCACCAGCACGAGAGAAGTAGACATCGTTGCTGGCGCGCGAGCGGGGCGCGCCATCTTCGGTCCAGTCGAGGTCGGGGCGCGGGGGAAGACGGCTCATGACCCGTGACGGCCCTCAAAAGCAAACGGGCCGCCCTTTCGGACGGCCCGTACACTCTATCCGACCGTGAGGTCGAAATGATTTACTTCGGCGCTTCGGTCGTGGTGGTCGTCGCGTCCGGAGTCGTCGTCGTGGTCGTGGTCGCAGCCGGATCGGTCGCCGGAGCAACCGCCGCCGGATCAACCGGAGCCGGTTCCGTCACCGCAGCCGG
>JANNVF010000178.1:0-3021 GCA_031414315.1 Hyphomonadaceae bacterium
GATCAGCCAGCCCGCGAGCGGGAGCGTCAGCACGGTGAACGCGCCGGGCGTGACCGCGATCTCGGACACGGGGACCGCAGCGCCCGCCACGGCGGCGATCGCGAAGGCGAGCACGGCGAGGCACATGGACTCTCGCGCCCGCGCCGGGCCGAACAGCCGCAACGCCAGCGCCGGAGCAATCAGGAACATTGACGAAACCGGCGACACGGCGCCCCCGGTCAGGCTCACCGCCGCTGCCGCCGCGATGCTCCAACTGTCGATGGCGATGCTCGCCGCCCAGTTTTCGCCCCACCGGGGGGCCAGCAGGATGGTCGACACCGCCGGCGCGAGCCCAAGCGCCGCCGCCAGCGCACATGCGCGCGCAGGCGCGCCCATCAGAAAGGCGAACACCGAAACGATGACCACCGCCCCCATCCAGCCCCAGAGCGCAAACAGCGTCTGCCGCGCCGCGCCCGCAGGCGCGCGCCGGGTTCCCGCAAGGCCATCGGGGCCGGGAACTGCAGCGGTTACCAAATCATCACCCCTTCCGGGCAGGAATCCGATTACGACGATAGCGTTCGCCGGGACCGGCGGGAACAGAACACGTCTTTTGAAGACACGTTTCACGAGTTTAGGGAGCGACGCGATGAAAGTCTGGACAGCAGCTTTGCTGGCTGTTGCGCTTGGCTGTGCGGCGACCGCCGCCGAGGCCCAGCCCAAGGGCAAATCCCGCAACCAGCCCCCGCCGCCCGCGCCCGTGGTGGTCGCCCCCGTCCTCCCCGCCGGGCCGTCGGTGGAGCCGCTGGGCGCTGCGATCCAGAGCTACGCCTCGTTCCAGAACGACATCTCCGACCTGCAGAACCAGCCCGTCGGCAACGCCGAGCAGCTCGACATGGTGCTGGACCGCGCCGCCGCGCAGAACCGCGAAGCGCTCATGCGCGGCTACCTCGCGTACGGCGCGATGACCGCCGCCCAGCAACCCGACTTCGTGCGCGGCGTCCGCGAGACCGCTGCCCACTATGGCAACGCCGGTTTCGTGCGCGGCCTCACGCTTGATCCGGGCTACGCGCAGGTGCTGCGCGGCGGGCCGGAAGCCGCGCGGCTCGCGCTGGAGGCCGTCAAGGCCGATGGCGACCGCGTCTATCACGTGGGTGAGCGCTACAAGGAAATGGCCTACGGCCTGCAGAACCAGCGCTGGGCCAATCAGGTCGCGCCGCAACAACCGGCCCGCGTCCTGCGCATGAAGACGCTGGCGCAAGGCGCCGCCGGGCGCACCGTGGCGCCGGAGTTTGCGCCGCGCCTGCGGGCGGCGGCGGGCAGCAGCTCGCCGTGGACCGATTCAAACCAGTTCGGCGGCAAGACGTTCTGGGATGGCCTGCGCATCACGCCGGTTCCCGTCGCGCAACAGATCGCAGCGCCCACCTACGTGATCCGCGCCAACTCCGACCGCATCGGCGCCGTCAACCGCATGACCACGCTGGCGGCGCTCTACATCGTCGGCGCCACGCAGGATCCGGCGGCGCAGACCGACCGGCTGCTGACCGAAGGCAGCACGGCCAACTGCCTCGAGCTTGCGCAGGTGCAGTTCTACCAGTGCCTCTCGGCGGCGCGGTTCCGGTACGAGAACGCGTTCTGCCTCGGCGAGCATGCGCTCAAGGACATGGGCACGTGCATCCGCGGCGCGGCGACCATCGACCAGCTGGCGATGTCGACGCCGGTGGCCGGCATCCGGTGAGCGCAACGGCGCCGTTGCGCTAGGACCGTCGCCGGACGCAGCCGTGAGCGCACCTGTCGCGTATCTGAAGCACCACAGGGACGGCACGCTCTGGGCGCGCGGCCAGACGATCGACGGCGTCGCCGTCGGCTACTGGGAATGGTTCCGCAAGGACGGCGTGATCATGCGCTCGGGCCATTTCGAGAACGGCGCGCAGGCCGGCGTGTGGACCACCTATGACAAGACCGGCGCGGTCTACAAGGTCACGACGATGAAGCCCAAAGCCTAAGTGCCGCTTTGCGTTCCCACGCCGTCACGCCCACATGAACGCCATGAGCGACGACACCATCGAAACCGCCATCGCCGCGCTTGAGGACGAGTTCGCGCTGTTCTCCGACTGGGAGGAGCGGTTCGCGTATCTCATCGATCTCGGCCGCGCGCTCGCGCCCCTGGAGCAGATAGAGCGGAACGACACCAATAAAGTGCGCGGCTGCGCGAGCCAGGTGTGGCTGGTCAGCGAACCGCGCGACGGCAAGCTCTTCTTCCGCGGCGAGTCCGATGCGTTCCTCGTGAGGGGGCTGATCGCCGTGCTGCTGCGGGTGTTCTCCGGGCGCACGCCGGGCGAAATCCTCTCCATCGAACCGAAGGCGCTGGCGGCGCGGCTCGGGCTATCGCAGGCGCTGACGTCGCAGCGCTCCAACGGCCTGTTCTCGATGATGGAGCGCATCCGCCGCGAGGCTCACGCCGCCTCGTAGTGATCGGCCAGCAGCTCCAGCGCGAGCTTCAGCACCACCTTGCCCGACCGCGCCGGCCACCGGCTCCTGCGCTCCAGCGCCTCGATCCCGGTCTCCTGCAGACAGAACGCCGTCACCGCCGCCGCCAGCGGACGCGGCAGCGCGTTGAGCGACGCGCTGACCTTCGTGCGCGCATCGATGGCGCCGAGCGTGGCGTTCTCCTGCACGCCACCCGGCCCGCGCGGCGCCGACCCCAGCGGCGGCGCTTCCAGATCGGAGCCGCGCATCAGGCCGCGCTGGCTGCGCGCCCACAACGTCCACAACTGCCGCGCCGCCGCGATCTCGCGCCCCGCGAAGAACGCGACGCCGCTGGCATCGGAGATGCGCGACAGCCGCGCGATCGGCCCCGCCGGATCGACGCCGCGCGCCATGCGCAGCGCGCCGTCGGGGTCCATCACCGCGCGCGCGACGAGCGCGGTGTGCTGCGCGAGATAGGGCGCGGTCTCCGCCGCATCGCGCCTCAGCCGCATCCGCCCGGCGCCGCTCAGCAGGTAGCAGTCGGCAAAGCCCGACGGCGCCAGCGCGCCATCGGCG
>JANNVF010000179.1:0-2013 GCA_031414315.1 Hyphomonadaceae bacterium
CCCGGATTGTGCCAGCTCACCGCGGACACGGGCCGGTTCAGGATGGCCTCCACGAGCATGCGCTCGCGCGCCACCGCATCCGCGATCGCCGTCGCAGATTCGAGTCCGCCCGGGTAGGCGCCCGCGTCGAAATGCAGACCCAGATCGTGCCCTGTCGCGCAGATACGATCCACGCACGCGGCCACGGCAGGCTCGGCTAGATTGTAGAAATCCGAACGCGGATTAAAGAAGTAGGTGGCGCGCGCGCCTTCCGCCGCCTCCAGCGCGGCAAGACGCGCGGCGCGTTGCGGCGACTGGTCCACGTCGTGGCGCCACAGCACGTGTGGTCCTTCCGGAGTCTCGCCAAACCGCGCGAAAGCGTAGCCGCCGGCCTTGAGCGCTCTTACATGGGCGACGAAGTCGGCTTCGGTGAAGCCTTCGCTTGTGGCGTCGCGCGCGAACCGCGCCATCGCCATCACGTCCTTCCAGGCGCCGCCGACAAACGCGGCGCGGCGCGACAGGCCCTCGTATGAAAAGCCCGCGCCTTCATAGGCGGTAATGGCGCGGGCATTGTCGGCGTAGACATTCAGGAACACCCGATTGAGACCAAGGTCGGCGAACGCGAACAGGCACGCCAGGTCCACCGCCTCGCGGCCCCAGCCGCGACCGCGATCGGCGTCCGCGCCGATGCGGATACGCAGTTCGGCGGAGCGATGGACCGCGTGGATTCCGACAAGCTGGACGATGCCGCGCAGCTTGCGTTCGGCGGCGTCGCGAATGGCGAACACGACGGTCGAAGACTCCCGCGACAGGCCGGCGAGCCACTGGCGATGGGTTTCCTCGTCCACCGGGCGATACGGCCCGTGCAGGTGCACGATGGCGGGATCGTTGATCCAGTCGAACAGCAGCGCGGAATCCTGCGATTCCACCGGCCCCAGAACGACAAGGCGTCCCTCGATCATGCGCGCGCCGTCTCCGCCTCGCCGCCCGCGAGCGGGCGACCGTCCAGCATGAGGTAATCTATCACCGAAAGACCGGGAATGTATCGTCGGGGCGGGCCGTAGGGCGCAGGCGCGAACTTCTGGTAGACGAGCGTGACGCCCGCCCGGTCAAACAACGCGTCGTCCTGGTAGCCGCCCGCCCCGCCGCCCGCGAGATAGGTGTCGGCGCCCACCGCGCGGGCGATGGCGATGAGCCGCTCGGTCGCCTCGCCCGCGACATCGAGATCGGACTGCCGCACGAACCTGGCCGACACGCCCAACGCCGCGGCGATGGCCTCGATGGCGTGCATGTTGAACGCCGCCAGATTGGTCTCCGCGTGCGCGATGAGCGGCGTGAGCAGCGCCATCGCGGGCGCGAAATTCGCCGCGCGCGCGTAGTTGGCCTCCAGCGTGCGGATGAGCTTTTCCCGCCAGGGCTGACCGTCGTCGATTTCGATTTCGCGGATCGGCGCGCCGAGGCTCGCGCGGCGCACCGGGCACCCCGCCCAGCGCGCCTCGCCCTGGACCGCGATCTTCACCCGGTTGACCCACGACCCCATGCCGCCGCTGCCGGCGCGCGGATAGGAGACGGCGTCGAGAAACACGAACGTGTCGGCCCGGCGAACCTTGTCGAAATAGCCGAGCCACGGAAAGAAGTTCGGCTGATGGATCGCGCAGATGCGGGGGCTCATGGGTCAAAACGCTTGTTGGACGCGCGACGCAGCGCAGAGATTGCGTCATCGCCGCTGTCAAACAAGGCTTCCTCGATTTCGAGTACGCCTTCGCCGCAAACGACAAGCGGATTTGCGCATTCCGGAATACACACAATCTGCCCGGGCGCGCCGACGACTGCGGACTGTCTTGCCCATGATTTCGCGCGATGCAGCGCCACGCCCTTGTCGTCAAGAACGCAGAGCGCGCCCGGATACGGTCGTGACACCGCGCGCACAAGACGCGCAATCGCATGCGCCGGCTGGCGCCAATCGATGCGTCCATCCGCAGGGGAGCGCTGTAGACCGTAGCTCGGCGGGCCCGATTGCGGTGTGGGCCTGAG
>JANNVF010000180.1:0-13894 GCA_031414315.1 Hyphomonadaceae bacterium
CAAGGGGGAGGGGAACTTCAGAGCAAACGCCGGAACGAGTGGCGCGCGAAGGAAAACCTCAGCACGCAATCCCTGCCTCACGGCTCATGCCGTCCAGGAACGACGACAGCGCTTTCGCCAGTTCCTCGCCAGCGGCGACCGCTTCGGCGCGATCAGCGTCCGGCAGGCGCTCCAGCAGCGAACGGCACACCGCGCTGTGTTCGACGTCGGCGGTTTCGTGGACGCGGAAGAAATGGATCGCGGTGGCGTCGGTGACGCCGTAGAACTTGTCGAGGCCATCGATCTTCGTCGAGGCCACGGCCGGCAGTTGCGTTTCGTACGCGTAGAGTGCGCCGAGGCCGGCGGCGTACGATTGCCGCGAGAGACGACGGAACGTCTCGATCAGGTTGGTGGTCTCGGGGTTCAGCGCCACCGCGCGCACCGCCGCTTCATCGGCGCCCATGGCGCGCGCGAAGTCGAGCCAGAGCGTGGCATGATCGGTCTTGCCGGCTTCGACGCCTTCCTCTTCCGCGAGGTTCTCCGCGAGCAGGCGGCGGCCGTCGCGGTCGGGGCAATGGGCGTGCGTGGCGCTCACCGCCTGCGGGAACGCTTCGACGTGGTGGAAATACTGCATCGCGTAGGCGCGCAGCACGTCCTTGGTCAGCTTCCCCTCGGTCCATGCCTGGTAGAATTTGTGGCTGAGCATCGCGTAGGCGGCGACAGCGGCGTCGATGCGCGCGGCGGTGGAAAGCGTGGTGAAGCCGTCGGCCATGGTCGATCCCTTTGAAAGCGGTTGAGTCTGCGCCGCGCCTGTCTAGCGAAGTTCAGACCGGGGCAAAAGGGTCAGGCGTCCACCCGTTGCGCCTTGCGGACCTTGCGGATCGCGCTGTCGCGCTTCAGGCGCGAGAGGTGATCCAGGAAGACAACGCCTTCCAGGTGATCCATCTCGTGCTGGATGCAGACGGCAAACAGGCCGTCGGCGTCTTCCTCCACGGCGACGCCATCGTAGTTCAGGTAGCGGATCTTCACCCGCGCCGGGCGGTCGACCTCGTCGTATATTTCCGGCACCGAGAGGCAGCCCTCCTCCCAGCTCTTGGTCTCCTCGGACGCCCAGGTGATTTCCGGGTTCACAAAATAGCGCGGCTCGCGGACGTCCTCCTTGCCGGAGATGTCCATCACGATGATCCGCAGCGGCACGCCGATCTGGACCGCGGCGAGGCCGACGCCGGGCGCGTCGTACATCGTCTCCAGCATGTCATCCATGAGCGCGCGATGCTCGGCGGTCACGCCACCGACAACGGGTGCGGAAATCTGCTTCAGGATCGGGTCCGGCACGGTGAGGATGGGGCGAATAGCCATGTCTGATAGCTATGAAGCGCCGCCCGGAACGTCAAGCGAACGACGGGTTTCAGGGCCGTTCCGGCGCCGTGAACCCGGCGATCAGCGGCGCCAGCGACCGCAGCGGCGCGGCGTTCCGC
Organism: Hyphomonadaceae bacterium; assembly: GCA_031414315.1. Classification (GTDB taxonomy): domain Bacteria; phylum Pseudomonadota; class Alphaproteobacteria; order Caulobacterales; family Aquidulcibacteraceae; genus VFBF01. The sequence goes on from JANNVF010000180.1 coordinate 1,458, forward strand.
TGGACGCGGGCGAGGATCACCGCACCTTCCAGCGCCAGCACCGAAAGCTGCGCGGCTCCCGATGCCTTGGCGCCGGCAAGCCCCTCACCGGCGAACACCTTTTCCAGCTGCGCCTGCCAGCCCGCATAGGCGGCGACGACGGCGGCGGCGAGACGCGGCGTATCAGCGCCCGCCTGCGATGCGACCGCGGCGATCAGCGGGCTCCAGCGAAAGTCCACGTTCTCCATCCGCCGCGCACACATCTCCGCGAGTTGCCCGACGATGACCGCGCCCTTGGCGCCGGCAGCGGCGCGCGCTTCGATGAACCCCGTCACGTCGGCGGCGATGCGCCCGACCGCCACAGCGCCCAGTTCGTCCTTGCCGCCCGGAAAATGATGGTAGAGCGAACCTTTCGGCGCGGCGGCGGCGGCGAGAATGTCGGCGACGCCGACGGCGTGAAAACCGCTGCTCTGAAACAGATCCTTGGCCGCGCCGAGAAGACGCGTGCGGGTGGAGGGCGGCGAGATCTCCGGCGTTTCCGTGCTTGTTTCGATGGCCGCGCCGCCCATCTAGGGGACGACCCGGAACGAGGCGCTGGCACGCGCGACCGGCGCATCATCTGCGGTCACCAGCGCATCGGCGAAGCCGAGGTTGCGGCCGGTCTTCAGCACGCGCGGCGCCACCGCCACCCACTGTCCGAGCTTCGCCGTCGCCAGATAGTCGAGCGTGAGGGACACGGTGACGAGGCCGGATGGCGCCGGGTTGCCCTGACCGCGCATGGTTTCGCCCACCGAGAGGCCGAGCGCATTGTCGGCCAGCGCTGCGATCACGCCGCCATGCACGAAGCCACGGGAGTTGCAGTGGGCGCCGGTCGCCTCGAACCCGATCTGGACCGCGCCTTCCACGACCCGCGAATAGAGCGGCTCCCACGGCTCGGTGACCGGGCTTTTGCGGAAGTGGGGCTCGAAGCCTGCAGGAACGTTCGTCATGACGCACCTCTGGACCGAACGGTCCATAGCATGCTGGACCGATCAGTCTAGAGGCAAAAACGGCGCGCTTTACGGCGTCGGCAGCGAGATGGCGGTGTTGATGTCCATCATCCGCGCTTCGATCGCAGGGCCGAGGAGTGCAAGCGCCGAGATGATCACGACGCTGATCAGGGCGGCAAACAGGCCGTACTCTACGGCGGTGGCGGCGCGCTTGTCGGCCATGAGGCCGGAAATTCGGTTCGGCATTTGACACCCATCCAGTGCGAAGGCGCGGCGAGCGCCGCGTGTCCTGCCGCACTGCAGATCGGGCGCCAGTTAAGCAGTTCCGGCGCTGCCTTGGGTCGCTCTCGGTCGTTTGCAACCCTTGATTCCGTGCGCAACGTGGTCGATATGCGCCGCGCAGGCAGGCGGCGGACGGTCGCCCCGCCAACTCGGTCAGGTCCGGAAGGAAGCAGCCGCAACGGGTAGCGGACGGGTCGCCGTCCTGTCTGTACCGCTCTTCCCGCGCTAGCCGATCGGGTGGAACGCCATCGCCGCCATGTGGTCTCGCGATCTGTGGCGGGGAGCGCTATATCTGGCGCATGTCCGAAAACGATTCCGGCGCGCCCGGCCTCTTTGGCGATGAGAAGCCCGACGCCGGCTATCTGGTGCTGGCCCGGAAGTACCGGCCACGCACCTTCGACGACCTGATCGGCCAGGACGCGATGGTCCGCACCATCGCCAACTCCTTCGCCCTCAACCGCATCCCGCACGCCTACATCCTCACTGGCGTGCGCGGCGTGGGGAAAACCACGACCGCGCGGCTGCTGGCGCGGGCGCTGAACTACAGGACCGATGCGGTCGACAAGCCGTCGATCGCGCTTGAGCCGCTCGGCATCCATTGCCGCGAGATCATGGAGAGCCGCCATCCCGACGTGTTCGAGATGGACGCCGCCTCACGCACCGGCATCGGCGACATTCGCGAACTGCAGGAAGGCGTGCGCTACGCGCCGGTTTCGGCGCGCACCAAGGTCTACATCATCGACGAAGTGCACATGCTGTCGAACCAGGCCTTCAACGGCCTGCTGAAGACGCTCGAGGAACCGCCGCCGCATGTGAAGTTCATTTTCGCGACGACGGAAATCCGCAAGGTCCCGGTGACCGTGCTGTCGCGCTGCCAGCGGTTCGACCTGAAGCGCATTCCACCTGAAATGCTGGCCGAGCACCTGACGAAAATCTGCGCGAAGGAAAACGTCGCGGTGGAGCCCGACGGCCTCGCGCTCGTGGCGCGCGCGGCGGAAGGCTCGGTGCGCGATGCGTTGTCGCTGCTGGATCAGGCGATCGTGCAGAAGCCGGATCGCAAGAGCGCGGTGACCGCCGCGGAAGTCCGCGACATGCTGGGCCTCGCCGATCGCGGGCGCGTGGCGGAGCTGTTTGAATCGATCACGCGCGGCGACGCGAAGGCCTCGCTGCTGGAAATCCGCGCGCAGTATGACAGCGGCGCTGATCCCGCGCTGGTGCTGCGCGATCTTCTGGAGATCGGCCACGAAGCCGCGCGCGTGCAGGCGCTCGGCGCCGATGCGCGCATTGTCGGCGGCGCCGACTGGGCGGCCAAGCTGCGCGGCATCGCCGCCACGACATCACCAGCTCAGCTGTCGCGGATGTGGCAGATGATGCTGAAGGCGCTGGAGGAAACCCTCCGCGCGCCAGAACCGATCGCGGCGGCCGAGATGGCGCTGGTGCGCCTGTGCGCCGCGGCAACCCTCCCACCGCCCGAGGAGATCGCGCGCATGTTGCGCGGCGCCGCGCCGACATCGACGCCCATGACCCCGCGCGCCGATCCCAATCGGCCCGAACCGGGCGTCACGCTCAATTCATTCGACGAGGTGCTGGCGCTCATCGAGACGCAACGCGACATCGACCTGCAGATCGCGGTGGAGCGCTATGTGCGCCTATCGTCGTTCGCGCCGGGCGTGATCGTGTTTTCGCCCGCGCCGGGGATGCCCGACGATTTGCCGTCGCGGCTCGCGCGCAAACTGATCGACTGGACCGGCGCGCGCTGGGATGTCCGCGCCGATGCAGCGACCGGCGTGGAGAGTTTCGCCGAACGGCGCGCGCAAGATCGCGCCAACGCGCTCGCCGATCTGAAGAAGCACCCGTTCGTCGCCGACGCGCTCGCGGCGTTCCCGGACGCCGAGATCGTCGACTGGCGCAAACCCGATCCCGCGACTGCTGCGGAAGTTGTTCCCCTGCGCCCCGCGAAGGGGCCGCGCCGCAAGGAAGGTTGAGCCATGAAGGACGTTTCGCAGATCATGCGCCAGGCGCAGGCGATGCAGGCCAAGATCGCCGAAGCGCAGGCGAAGCTCGAGGCCATGGAAGTGGAAGGCAGTGCTGGCGGCGGGCTCGTGAAAGTGCGCATGACCGGCAAGACCGCGCTGCTGTCGGTCAACATCGACGCCTCGCTGCTGAAGGCCGACGAGAAGGAGATCGTCGAGGATCTGGTGAAGGCCGCGCACGACGACGCGCGCCGGAAGCTGGAAGAGGCGCAGAACGAAGAGTTCAAGGCCGCGACGTCCGGCATGGGCATGCTGCCCGGCTTCAAGATGCCGTTCTGAACCGGCATGACGCCTGACGGCCCTCTTTTGTTTGTCTACGGCACGCTTCGTCCCGGCGCTGAGGGTCAGGGCGCGCCGATGATGCAGGCGCTTGTTGCGCGATCGACGCATGTCGGGCGCGGCGATGTGCGCGGGACCTTGTATTCCATCGACTGGTTTCCGGGGATGGTGGAGAGTACGCGCACGGATGATCGCGTCATCGGTGATGTGCTGCGCTTGCCGAACGATGAAGGCCTGCTCGCCGAACTCGACGCGTACGAAGGCGTCGACTACGCGCGACTTGCCACGACGGTGACGATGGCGAACGGCGAAGCGATCGCAGCCTGGACCTATGTCTGGATTGGCGCGCTAGACGGTGCGCGCCGCATCGAGAGCGGTGATTTTCTTGCACACGCACAGGCTATCTCCTGATGCGCGCCTCCCGCCTGCCGTCCGTTTCCCCCGAAATCGAACGCCTGATCGACCTGCTCGCAAAGGTGCCCGGTCTTGGCCGGCGTTCGGCGCAGCGCGCGGCGCTGGCGTTGCTGAAGAAGAAGGACGGCCTGTTGCTGCCGCTGGCGCGCGCGCTGGATGAAGCGGCGGCGAACGTGCGAACGTGCAGCGAGTGCGGTTCGCTCGACGCCATGGACCCGTGCGCGATCTGCGTGTCGCAGACCCGCGATGACAAGCTGATCTGCGTTGTGGGCGAAGTCGGCGATGTCTGGGCGCTGGAGCGCGCGGGCGTGTTTCGCGGCAAGTACCATGTGCTCGGCGGTGTATTGTCGGCGCTCGATGGCGTGCGACCGGAAGACCTGCGCATCGGCAAGCTGATCGAGCGCGCCTCGCGGCCGGAGGTGAAGGAAGTCATCGTCGCGCTCAACGCAACAGTGGATGGGCAGACGACGGCGCACTATCTCACCGAGCGCCTTCAGGGCGTGGACGTATCCGTCACGCGCCTCGCGCACGGCGTGCCGGTGGGCGGGGAGCTGGAGTTGCTGGACGACGGCACGCTGCTGGCGGCGCTGAGTTCGCGGCGACCGTTCTGACCGCGCTACTTCGCGTCGAGGCATTCGGTACGCGCGACGGTGAGACGCGGGTCCATCAGGCCTTCGGTTCCGAACCGCTCCATCGCGGCTTCGTACTCAGGATACGTCATGCTCCGGGTGATCTTGCCCCACGCGCAATCGCACTTGGGTGTGCCCGTCGGGCAGCTCTTCGAGAACACGGCGCGCGCAGCCGCCGGATAGTCGTTGGCGGGCTTCTCGCCACAGCCTGCGATCAGCAACAGCGCCAGAATGGCACGCATGTGAACCTCCCTTGAGGGTTGGTCCGAGGCAGTGTGCGCCCGATTGCTTCAGGATTAGTTGACGCCTTCTTCCAGAAGGCGTCTGGCGATCACCATCGCCTGCACTTCGCCCGCGCCCTCGAAGATATTCAGGATGCGCGCGTCGCAGAGCACGCGGCTGATCTGGTATTCCATGGCGAAGCCATTGCCGCCGTGGATCTGCAGCGCGTTGTCCGCCGCCGCCCACGCCACCCGTGCACCGAGCAGTTTCGCCATGCCGGCTTCCAGATCGCAGCGCTTGCCGCTGTCCTTGCGGCGCGCGGCGAAATACGTGAGCTGCCGCGTCGCCATGATCTCGGCGGCCATCATCACGAGCTTGTCGGAGACGCGCGGGAACGCGAAGATCTCGTGGCCGAACTGCTTGCGATCGAGCGCGTAGGTCAGCCCCAGCTCCAGCGCGCTCTGCGCCACGCCCACCGCGCGCGCGGCGGTCTGCACGCGGGCGCTTTCGAACGTCGCCATCAGCTGTTTGAAGCCCTGCCCCTCGACGCCGCCGAGCAGGTTGGCCGCCGGAACCTTGAAGCCGTCGAACCCGATCTCGTATTCCTTCATGCCGCGATAGCCGATGACGCCGATCTCGCCACCGCTCATTCCGTCGGCCGGAAATGGATCGCTTACCGTGCCGCGCGGCTTCGGCGCCAGCAGCATCGACAGCCCGCTGAAGTTGTCGGTCGCCGGATCGGTGCGCACGAGCAGCGTCATCAGATCCGCGCGCGCCGCGTGCGTGATCCAGGTCTTGTTTCCGGTGACCGCGTACGTGTTGCCGTCCTTCACGCCGCGCGTGCGCAGCGAGCCCAAGTCGGAGCCCGTGTTCGGCTCGGTGAACACCGCCGTCGGCAGGGTTTCGGCGCTGGCGATCTTCGGCAGCCACTCGGTCTTCTGCGCGTCGGTGCCGCCGGTGAGGATGAGTTCGGCCGCGATCTCGCTGCGCGTGGCCAGCGACCCCGTGCCGATCCACGCGCGGGACAATTCCTCGGAGACGACGCACATCGCCGTCTTGCCCATGCCGGAGCCGCCGTACTCCTCCGGGATCGTCAGCCCGAACACGCCGAGCGCGCCCATTTCCTCCACGACCTCAAGCGGGATGAGTTCGTCGCGCAGGTGCCAGCCGTGGGCGTGCGGCATGATCTTGTCGTCGGCGAAGCGGCGGAACTGGTCGCGGATGAGTTCGAACTCTTCCTCAAGCCCGGTGATTTCGAGCGTCGCCTTGCCGCGCCCGGCGCGAAGCAGCTCCGCCAGTCGCGCCTTGGTCGCGCGCGACGCTCCTTCCCGCACCAGCGGCCGCACGGCGGCGGCGAGCGTGGCGGCCTCATCCTCAAGGCCCAGATCGCCGGGCCGGATGAACTCCACCTGCGTCATCGGCAGGCCGCCAGTGAGCTGGGCGAGGTATTCGGCGAACAGGAGCGTCGCCAGCAGCGCCTCTGTCTCGCCGAATCGGCGGCTTTCCTCCAGACCCCGCGCCCACGCAGCGACCTCGCGAAGCGCCTCGCCATAGGTCGCGATCCAGGCGAAGCCGTGAACCGCGTGCTGCTCGGCGTCGATGGCGCGGCGATCGACCTTGCCGTTCTTGCTGACCCGGGCAGCGACCGCCGACCGTGCCGCAGCGACGTAAGGCTCCACTGCGGCGGCGGCCTGTTCGAGACGGGAAACGAGGCTCACGGATTCAACGGCGGCGAGAGTCATGCGGGCTCCTGATGCACCGCATCTAGCGCGCCGCCCGCCAGGGTCAAAGCGTTGTCTTCGCAGATGCGAAATACCCTTCGCGGAGGCGGATTAAGCCGTCCATCGCGCCGATCCTTACGGGGATGAAGCCTTGCCATGATTGTGAAGCACCCGTAACTTCCGCCGCAGGGATTTTTGACCCGTCTGCACCCCCGGTGCGGCACGGTACGGAGGGAATACATGATTGCACGCTGGATTATCGCGGGTTTCGTCCTGTTGCTGGGCGTGTCCGCCGCCTTCCGCTTTGGCGGGGAGTACTTCTTCATCAGCCAGTCGGAAGGCGTGGTCTGGGCGTTCGTCATCGCACCGCTGGTGATGTTCATGGTGACCTGGGGCCTGCTCAAGGTGCTTGGCGTCGAGGCGGGCGATCAGGCGGAAGCCGCGTCGGTCATGGCGCTGCCGGGCCTGACGGTCGGCACCTACGAGATCAACAGCTTCACGGCGGCGTTTCCGAACCTCGACGCGTCGCTGTCCAGCACGTTCTCGGCGCTGATGTTCCTGTCCTACGCGGCAGTGATTGCGACTGGCATTCTGACGTCGCGTCTGGTGGCGTTCAACAAGTCGGTCTGAGTGGATTGCAACGGGTGTCGGCGCAGGCTGACACCCGCCTGCGACTTCAACCCGTGAGCTTTTCCAGTTCCTCGGCGCTGACTTCGTAGTTGGCGTAAACGTTCTGCACGTCATCCAGATCATCCAGAATCGACAGCAGCTTCACCAGCGTCTGCGCCGCGTCACCCGTCACCGGGATGGTCGTCTGCGGACGCCAGACAAACTTCGCGCTCGCGGCGTCCGGGAACCGCGCAGCAAGGCTCTGTGAGACTGCGGTCAGATCTTCCATCGCGCACAAGATGACGTGCATGTCGTCCTCGACCTGGCAGTCATCGGCGCCCGCGTCGATCGCGGCCTCCAGCATCGCATCCTCGGCCGCCGCCGCCAGCGGGTAGCGGATCTCGCCGACACGATCCCACAGGAACGAGACGGAATTGCTCTCGCCCATATTGCCACCGTTCTTGGAGAACGCGGCACGCACTTCGCCGGCGCTGCGGTTCCGGTTGTCGGTCAGGCATTCCACAATGACGCCGATACCGCCCGGCCCAAAACCCTCGTAGCGCACTTCCTCCAGGTTCTCCGCGCCAGCGCCTGTCCCGCGATCGATCGCGCGCTGGATGTTGTCCTTGGGCATGTTCTCCGCCCGCGCCGCCACGATCGCGCGGAATAGGCGCGGGTTGGCGGAAGGATCGGCCCCGCCGAGTTTCACCGCCGCCTGCATTTCGCGGGCGAGCTTGGTGAACTGCGCGGCGCGCTTTTTGTCCTGCCCGCCCTTGCGGTGCATGATGTTGGCGAATTTGGAATGGCCGGCCATTGGCCGTGGCTCCCGGTCTGGATCTGATGTCGGCGATGCCTAGGTTCTAGCAAGCCGGGCCGGCGCCGTCGATCAGCCAGGGCACGCGCCAATCCGTTCCGCGGTGAGCGACATGGTCTGGCTCTGCGGCCCCCGCGCGCCCTCGCCGTCGACGTTGACCGTCATGTCCACTCGATCGGAACCATACGTGCCGGCCATCTTCACGGTGCTGGCGTGACCGGAAGCGTCGGTGCAGACGGATTCCGTTGCGATGCGGCCGTTGCTGTAGTCCGCGCCCTTGGATGTGCAGTTGCGCGGGTTTTCGGGATTGTTGGCGCTGCGCTTGTCGAGATAGGCGCTGAGATCGTCTGAGGTGACGCACTCTTCCGAGGTGAACGGCCGGGTCTTCATGCTCGCGACAGCTTCCGGCGGCACGCCTGGAACGGTCATCGCCGTGATTGTCACCGTGGTGCGCCACTGGCCGGGCGTCATCACGGCGCCGGCCTTCGCCGCCACCGGGGGCGGCGCGGACGACGCTTCGCCCTTCTTGTCCGCAGATGGCGAGCAGGCGGCCAGCGCGATCAAGGCGAGCAGACTGACGGTCACGATGCGCATGTCGATCTCCCGATACTGAGGACGATGTGGCCGCGAACCGCCGGTGAAATCAACCTTGCTCGCGTCTCACGTCACGCGCAGCGCGAAATCGGGCGTGACGATCCAGTCGAGCCGTTCGTCCGTCGCATCGGTGGGAATGGCGGGCGCTTCCTGTGCAGCAAAACCAAGCCCGACCACGGTCACGGGTTTGCGCGCGCGCAGCGCCGCGAGCGTGCGGTCGTAGTGCCCCCGCCCGTAGCCGATCCGCCGCCCTGACCGGTCGAAGCCAAGCAGCGGCGTGAGCACCAGATCCGGCGCCAGAATCTCCGCGTCAGGCGATGGCTCCAGCACCCCGAACGCACTGCGCACCAGCGGCGCGCCGATCGCCCAGCGATGGAATACCAGGCCGGCGGGTTCGGTTTTCAGCGGCGTCCGCGGCAGGCAGAGACTGCACCCTGCCGCCGCAAGCCGGGCCATCAATGGCGCGGGATCGATCTCGGAGCGAAAGCGCAGGAAGCCGGAGACCACCGATCCCGAGGGCGGCACGAGCGCATTGGGAAACATCGCGGCCAGCCGAACGCCCGCCGCTGGATCAACCGCCGACGCGACTTCACGGCGGGCCGCGAGGTCGGCGCGCAGCACGGCTTTTTCGGCGTCGATACTCAAATTGGGCGGCCCCGCGTGCGCCGTAACGGCATATCACAACAAACGGGGCGGGAAGTGTTGCCACCGCCCGCCCCGTCCGAGAGTTCACCTTCCGTGCTAACGCTTGCGCTTCACGGCCTTCCGTTTCGGCTCGGACGGTTTGGCGTGCTGCGCGAGCGCGCAACCGGCCAAGGCCAGAACCTCAACGTGGGTCGGAGCATAGCCCGCCAGCACCTTCGCGGCGAGTGCGGCCATTGCCTCCGACGTTTCCCGGCCTGTGGGCCGGACTGCTTTACGTGCGATCAAAGATCACCTCCTTTCGGATTGGGGCGACTTAGGTGACGGCGTCCTCGATCCACTCCTGGACGCGGGCCGCGATCTTCTGCTCGAACAGCGCGGGTCCGCCGAGCTTGTCGACGATCTTGGCGTAGTGATCGACGGCGTATTGAAGGGTGTCCTTCACATACTTGTTCTTCACGTCGATCGTTGCAGACAGCCCGCCGAGTTTTTCGGCAGACTGCGATCGAGCATAGGCGAAGCCCTTCTCGATCAGTTGGTCGGCGCGTGTGACCTGCATACCCCACTGGATATGCGCCGGAAGGAACTTGAACGACGCGGCGACGGCAATGCCGATGCCGACGAGCGCGGCCTGCGCGAAGTCGTTGATCGCCGCGCCGTAAGGGATGGTGACGGTCGTGTCGGAGGCCGCTTGAGCGAACGCCGGGCCAGCGGCGCACGCAAGCACGCTGATCGCCAGCGCTGCGAAGATCGTAAGTCGTTTCATTGGGGAGACTCCTTTTAAGGGCCCCACAGTGGCGTGCATTTTATGCACGCGCGACGCACTCAAAGGCGGGCGTCGAAAGCGAGATAGGTGGCGAGGCCGAAGTAGAAATTGCCGACGTCACCGCTCGTGCCGCTGAAGGACGTCGCAGCAGCCGCGCGCAGCGTCGCGCCAGTGAGGCCCGCGCCTACGATCGACATGGTGACCGCGCCAACGATGGTCGCGTAGCCAGCGGCGACGTTGTTGTAGAAGGCCATCGAGTTTGCCGCACCCGGACCAGCCGCCACCCATGTCGGCGTCGACTGGAGGAGCGTCGGCGTCTTTAGCTTCGTCACCTTGAAGGCGGTCGGGCAGTCAATGACCGTCGTGGCGGCGCGCTGCGCAAGGGTGCTTGTGCCGTTCGTCGACGCGGCGCCGACAACCGGCTCCAGATAGCGCAGGCAGTCAAACAGGTCGACGCCATAGTTGGGCTCTACATAGCGGGTCGCCGCAGATCCACGCTCCAGCTTCACCCGGCCGATGTCGAGGGTGCCGTTCTGGACAAGCGTGCCCTCGGTCCACACCAGCAGAATCAGGTTATTGGCCGACAAGTTCATCTGTCCGCGCCGCGCCACCGGCGTCCATGTGTTCGCCGACGGCGTGACAACGCCGACGACGAGCGGATTGACACTCGCCGCCAGGAAAAAGTTGTTGGCCGTGTACGTGGCGCTCGCCCAATTCAGGATGATGTCGCGCGTGATCGCATCAGCCGTGCCGTTCCATTCGACGATCGCGAACCGGATCGGCTGGGATACCGAGCACCGCAACCGCAGGCTTTCGGTAATCCAGCCGCCGCGCAGACTGCGGCAGCGGCCATGCTCGATCGGGATGGCGAGGCCGATACGTTTGGGGCCAGCATCCGGTTGCGTCAGGCGCGCCGCGAACGGCATGTATTGCTCTGGCGCGGTCAGCGTGCTCGGTGTCACTGAGCCGCCATCGCACAGCGCATAGGCGCTCTCGAATGCATAGGCGCCATCAGCCGCAGTCGTGGCCGGCACTTGGTTGACCTGGAAGCCGCCGTTGTAGACGACATTCTCGCCGTTGGTTTCCGCTGTGGAGAACACGATGTTCGACGTTGGGTCGGCGCCTTGGATCGTCATGTAACCGGATGGGTCGGTGACGTAGATGTTTGCTGACGTGCAGAAGTCGGCGTCGACGATGACGTTGCCCGAGTCGGCGATGTCTATGTTGATGCCTTCGGATTTCACAGCGGTCGTTCCGGTGATGAGAATGTCTGCGGAGGCCCCGCCAGCCACATAGACTCCGCCCGGCCCCCAATAGAGATTCTTGACGCCGGAGATATGTACGTCTCGGGTAAGCGCGCCGAAGAACTCGCAATTTTCGATACGCGGTGTGCGGACGCCAAGGTTGGTCAGGCTCGTGGTGCCGTCGATATAAAGCGTGTAATCGTGCGTGCTCGTGCCCGTGGTCGTGCAGTAGAGATTTTCCAGCGTGACCGAGCCAACCGAGATGAGCGCCGTCGTCGAGATGTTGATGAGCGAACCGCCGGTCGTGCCGGCGGCAGATTGCGGGGAGAAGCCGCGCAGGATGACGCCGCTCGATCGAATATTGAAGAAGCCAGTGACGCCGGCGCCGTTGAAATTGCGCGTGATCGTCGTGCCGTTGATGACGTCGGCGAACACTTCGACCGGAAAATCAAGATCGGAAAGCGCGGCGGTGGCGACGACTGAGCCTTGCAGAAGTACCCGGCGCGCCGGCGCATAGCCCGCCTTGACGAAGGCCAGCGCCGCATTGATGGCGGTCTGCGCCGCAGCGGTGGTTGAGCCCCACCAGCGCGGGTCGACATAGTCGCCGATGGCGCGTTCCCATCGCCCGGCGGCGGGCGCGGTCGACGATAGGATCGTGGCGCCGTTGTCGTCAGGGCGAACCGACGTGGCTTTCCAGAAGAAAAAGCCTTCGCCGCCGTCGCCGTCTGCCGCTCTGCCCTTGACGTAGACATATGTGGCAGCGCCCGGCGTCGCGAGACGTAGCGCGGCGAAGGTGGCGGCCTCGAAAAGTGAGGCTGTGATTGTCACCGCAGTCGCCACGCCATTGAGCGGATTGCGCGCGTCCTGAAGTTGCGCGGTCAGGCGGTCCAGTTCGGTGTTAAGCACCGGCATATCGAGCGGGCCGGTGGCGAAGTCGGAGGTGCGGCGGATTGGAATGTCGCGCCAGATCGTGACGTCCTGAGCCGCTGCGGCGACGGACAACAGGATGGCGCCGGTCTGATAGCCGCCGGTCACCGCCAGTGTCGGCGTAAAATAGAACGCGCTCGCTGCGATCTCTACGCCACCGACGGTGCAGCGCAGATCGTCCTCTTCGGTGATCGGGAACGGAACGACGAACGGACCAGTCCCGGTTTGAGCGGGATAGGTAACGTCAGCGGAGGCGTCGGGAATGGTCAGGTGCGTCATGCCCCAAGATCGGG
>JANNVF010000181.1:0-1925 GCA_031414315.1 Hyphomonadaceae bacterium
TCTCAGGCGGCAAGGGTCGCCGCCTCCTGAGGGCGCCATTCACTTCCGCTGCCTTCTGGCCATCCGCTGCTGCTCGCGTGAAATACCAAATCATGCATGCGAGCAGAACGAAAAACAGCGCCACTCCCCCTATGCTGGCCATAAAAAGTCGCGAAGGGATCGCCTTCGCCGAACAATTGCTTGCGTCGCCGCTACAGAACGTAGCGAAGTCGGCGACAATTCCCGCGATGACAGGCCACGAAAATGCGAGAGCCAGAATCACAAAGGCGAGCGCCGCAGTTACGGCACGCACTCTGGTATCAATCTCACTGTCCGCAAAAAATGACGCTGGAGGCGCGGTAGCCGCCGAACGATGAGCGATCATCGCAATTGGACTCAACGAACTGCCTAGCAGCAAGACCCCGAAGGTCAGGGCGTCGAATTGAGGGGGGGCCGGTATAAGATCGACATGGATCAATGACCCAAGCCAGTGAAAGAAGTCACCCCAAATAAGCCTGGTGACGCGCCGCCAATTTGATATGATCGCGTCGAGCAAGACAGAGATTTGAAGGCTTCCAAGCAGGCGTTGAAGGACCGTCGCGGCCATTGGTGCGGCGACGAGCCAAAGAAGGGAGTTGGGAATACCTGAGTGCTTCCTTGTGATTTGCACGTCCGCCCCCTTCCCTTGGCGGCGATCATCGCTCCACGCGCGTTCCCCTGCAAGCGCGCCTTCAAATCTTCCACTTTGTCCCTCTCGGGACCGCTGTCACGCGCGCCGATAGTTCAGCCGGCAGAAGTTCTAGGTCCAATCAAAGAAACGACTTTTTCTGTCAATTTCATCGCCTCTCCCTCCCGGATCAGGGCGCGCACGTCGCCTGCCACCTTTGACGCGAGCGCGTTCTTGCGTTGCGCGCCAGCGTGGATATAGCCCATGCCGGTTTTGATATCGGCCCATGATCCAAGTTGCTGAATGTCAAAGGCCGTCACGCCATCCATCTCAGCCGCCCGGCTCACGAAGGCGTGCCGGAAAGCATGCACTCCTGCCGAATTGAGCGCGCGATAATCCGCAGCGGATTCGCCCGCCATCTTCAAGGCGCGCGCACGAATGCGCCGCCAAGCTGACTTGAAGCTGTCTCGTGGCGTGCTGAAGTCCACCATAGGGGTCTTCTGCGCCCCGCTGATCCCACGCCCCATCGGAAACAGCCAGCGCGTTGAGAGAACGGTGCACTCCTCACGGTAGGCCACAATCAGGTCTCCCAGGTCGCGGGAGATGCCAATGGCGTAGGGCTTTCCCGCCTTCATCTTGTGTGCGGGGATCGTCCAAACCGCGTCGTCGGTGCCCAATCCCACAAATTCGGACCACTCCGCCTTTGCCACGTTGGCGTGACGCAGCGGTGTTTCCATGAACAGACGGAAGGCCACCCGCACGCCTTGGTCCGTCTCTTGTGCGACCGAAGCGGCAATCAGTCGGAGTTCAGCGGCCGAAAACAGGTAATCGCGCGGGGTGTTCCTGTTGCGCTCCACACCGGAGACGGGGTTGGCCGAAATGATGTCATACCGGATCGCCAACTCGCACATCCCGGATAGAAGATTGAGCGAGTGATTTGCGGCGACAGGGCCACCGTGCTTGCGCTTGGTCTTGGTCCCGCGTTTCGATTTCCCGGCGGTGACGTCGGCTTGAAACTTTTCTAGGCGCTTGGCGCTCAGCTCATGCACGTGCAGCGAACCAAGGTTGGGCTCAAGATGAGACCGCCACATTTGCCGGTAGTGCCGCTGCGTGCTCTCGCCTTTTTTCGAGAGCACTGACTCGGAATAGTAGGACCAAAGCTCCGCTACGGTCGCTGCCGCGCGGTCTTAGTCGCGCAGCCGTGCCGGGTCGCCACCCCTTCGAACCTTCCTGTGCGCACGAACCCGTCGGTACCATTCCAGGCCAGGCTCCATTCGCC
>JANNVF010000182.1:0-2657 GCA_031414315.1 Hyphomonadaceae bacterium
CCAGAAATCGAACTTGGTAATCGCCCACGCAGCCGACAGCCCGAACACGGTGTTGAGCGGCACGGCGATGGCGGTGACGAGCAGCGTCAGCTTGATCGCGGCCAGCGCGTCGGGTTCGGAGAAGGCGGCGAAATACGCGTCGGCGCCTTTGCGGAACGCCTCCAGGAACACCGCCGCCAGCGGCATCACCAGCACCAGCAGCACATAGCCGAGGCCGACCGCGATCAGCGACGCTGCAAACCACGGCGCATCGCGCGTGGGGGCGCTGTAGCCCCGCCCGCTCATGCCTGGCTCTTTCGCGTCATGGCGTCATGCAGCGCGTTGAGCACGAAAAGGATGACGAACGAGATCGCCAGCATCGCCAGGCCGATGGCGGCGGCGCCGGCGTAGTCGAATTCCTCAAGCCGGATGACGATCAGCAGCGGCGCGATCTCCGACACCATCGGCAAATTGCCGGCGATGAAGATCACCGAGCCATATTCGCCCACCGCACGTGCGAACGCGAGCGAGAAGCCGGTGAGCAGCGCCGGCGCGATCGCCGGCCAGATCACCTGCGTGATGGTGCGCCAGCGCGAGGCGCCGAGCGTGGCGGCGGCCTCCTCCACATCATGGGAAAGATCCGCCAGCACCGGCTGCACCGCGCGCACCACAAACGGCAAGCCGACGAAGATCAGCGCGACCATGACGCCGAGCGGTGTGTAGGCGATCTGGATGTTGTGCGGCGCGAGCAGGCTGCCCACCGCACCGTTGGGCGCATAGATCGCCGCGAGCGCGATGCCAGCCACCGCCGTCGGCAGCGCGAATGGCAGATCGACGATCGCGTCGATGATGCGCTTGCCGGGAAATTCGTAACGCACCAGCACCCACGCCACGATGGCGCCGAACACGGCGTTGATCGCCGCCGCAAGGGCTGCGGCGCCGAAACTCAACTTGAGTGCAGCGACCACGCGCTCGGAAGAGACAACCTTCCAGACGCCCTCGATCCCAAGCTCCCACGGGCGCAACACGAGCGCTGCCAGCGGCACGATGACGATCAGGCTGAGATAGAAGACGGTGAACCCGTAGGCGGGCCAGAATCCGCCGAGCGCGCTGCGCTCGCGGAACCGCCATGGTCTCGCGACCGATGCGGCGGCGGCGGTCACGGCGAGCTTTTCTGTGCGGAGGCGCGCGCGTCCGTGGGCAAACTGAAACTCCCTCCCGCACGCACGCAACCGACGCCGCAAGCCAGCGTGGCGCCCATCGATCGCAGCGAAGTCACCATTTTATCCCCACCGTCACAATGGAGATTGGCTTGTTCCATTGGTAAGCGCGTCTAACGGTAACTCCGCAGCCCGCGCGAGAGATGTACGCTCGAGGATCGCAGCGGTTGCCTCGCGCACTTCCAGCAGCACCCGGCGCACCGTGCAGGTCGCCTCGTCGCGGCAATCATCGCAGCGGCGGTAGGCGGTCTTGCTCGCGCACGGGGCGAGCGCCAGCGGGCCGTCGCTGATCCGGATGATCTCGGCGAAGCTGATGTCGTCGGGCAACCGGGCGAGCGCATAACCGCCATGCTTGCCGCGATGGCTGACCACCAGGCCGCTCTTCTTCAGCTCGATCAGGATGTTTTCGAGGAACCGGCGCGGGATGTCCTGCCGGCGTGCGATGTCGGCGATGAACACCGGCCGGCCGGCCTCCCCGGCGGCGAGGTCGAGCATGGCGCGCAGGGCGTACTTGGCCTTCACCGTCAGCATGGACCTTCATCCCCCGCGCCGGCGGCGCTTTCAAGACTACAATCTTGGATTGCGTAACAGAAGGTATTCCCCTTAATGGTCTTCGGGACGCACGCGGAGGCGCAGGTGAGGGTTCATGTGGTCGATGCCGGCAATCGCGACGGATACGCCGCCGCGCTGTCCGCTATGCACCGGCATCGTCACCGGCTCTTCGTGGACACCCTTGGCTGGCAGGCGCTCGCGTCGCCCGACGGCCTGGAGAGCGATGGCTACGACACCGACGCCGCCACCTACCTGCTCGTCCTCGATGGCGCGGGCGCCCTGCGCGCCTCCGCCCGTTTCCTGCCAACCGACGGCCCGCACATGCTGGCCGACGTCTTCCCACATTTCGTGGCGCAGACCGTGCCACGCGGTCCCGCGATCATGGAATGGACCCGCCACGCACCGGGCGACCCCGCCTGGGCGCCGGAAATCAACGACGCCGCACGGATGGCGCTCCATCTCGGCGTGCTGGAGTTCGCCCGTCTGCGCGGCGTCACCGCGTTCACGGCGGTGATGGAGACATGGCTGGTGCGCCGTGCGCAGGCGATGGGGTGGCCCTGCGCGGCGCTGGGGCCGGCGCAGGCCTATGGCGAGGGCACGGCGGTGGCGGTGCTCAACACCGTCGCGCCGGATCATCTGGAGCGGCTGCGCGCAAAGGCCGGTCGCCACGATGCCGTGCTGGTCGTCGACACGGCGCTCGCGGCGTGACGGAGCCGCAAGCGATTCCGCACCTGCTCCGCGCCGACGGCGCCGATGCGCTGTGCGCTGCATTGGACACGACGGGCGCCGCCGTTCTGATCGATGCGCTGGCGCGGGAGGACCGCGACGCTCTCGACGCCGCTCTCGCGCCATGGTTCGACGTTGCGCCCTGTGGCGAAGGGATTTTCTTTGGCCGGCGCACGCAGC
>JANNVF010000183.1:0-3429 GCA_031414315.1 Hyphomonadaceae bacterium
GCGTCACGCGCTGCGGCTTCGAAATTTTGTTTGATGCAGCACGGTCCCCGCATTTCACGACGTATCGGCGCACGCCGCATCGGGCGCGGGCGCGGCGCAGTGCATGACCAGCGCCGGCGGCGCCACGCACACGAACCGCGCGCCCGTGCGGCTGCGCCCGATGCGCGCGAGGCGCACGGCAACGCGCGCCGTCCAGTGCTCGGGCCGCGCGACGAGATCGCGCAACATGGCGAGACGATTGGCGAACCCTCCGCGCCCTTTGAGCGCACGGGTAGTCAATTGAAACCAGTTGCGACTTCGCGGCGCCGGGCGAAATCCGGGCGCGTAGGTCCCCGGCCGCGCGCCGCCGCGCGCCTGCACACGCACCCGTCGCGGCGCCATGCGCGACACCGCCATCACCAGCAACATCCGCCGCACATCGACCGTGGCGGCGCGCACCTCGACGTCGAGCCAGGCGCGCATCGCGCGCCCATGCGGCGTGCGATCGGACGTCAGCGGCACAAACGCCGCCACAACCACAAGCAGCCACAAGCGCATCGACGCGAAGAACGCGGCGATGGTTTGCGGGCTGATTTTTGGCGGGGCGATCATCTGCACTGGCTTGCAACTCCGTTGTGATGGGAGCCGCAGTATACCCCGGAGCGCGGGGTGTAGGATTGATTAACTTCCGATTCATGGCGCGCATGGGGATGCGGCGCGCCGGTCGGGGGATATCCACCACCCGGCCGCGCTACGCGCTCGCACCATGCTCAGCGCGAAATCTCGACGACCCCGACTACTGTCGTTTGTTGCTGTCGTTGCAATCGCTATCGAGCAGGCCGACGTCGTTGGGGCCGTTGCAAACGTCGTTGTCGTCCACGAAATAATCGACGGCGGCCGCGCCGGCGACCACAGCGCACCCGCCCAGCGCCATCGGCGCGGAGAGCCCGAGGAGGATGATCAGCGCGGTCTTCATGGGGATGGTCTTCATCTGGGGCGTCCTTCGTTAATGACAGTCAACCCGACGCCGGCGCATATGTTCCGTGGGCGAGGGCGGCCGGGACGCGCCTTGACCGGCTTCGACGTGTTCAGCGCTTGGTCGCGCATGCGTCCGCTGAAAAGAATTTCAGCGTCTTAACCATACTTTCACGGCAACCGGCAATTTCTGCCTAGTGCGTGACACTCCCGTCGCGCCCGCAGGAATGTGGCGACCCGACCGTGAACGCCTTCACCGACGCGCTGATGAAACTCGGCCCCATGCGCCTCTTCGCGGCGCTGGGCATCACCGCCGTCGTGGCGGCGGCGCTGTTTGCGCTGATGTTCCGCGTCGGGGGCGAGGAGAAGGCGCTGCTGTTCGCCGACGTGGAGATGGCCGAGGCCGGCGAAATCACCGCCAAGCTCGAGACCGCCAACATTCCCTTCGAGCTGAAAGGAGACGGCACGACGATCTTCGTGCCGCGCTCCAAGGTCCTGTCCGCCCGGCTGATGCTCTCGGAAGACGGCCTGCCCTCCCGGGGATCGGTCGGTTACGAGATCTTCGACCGGCAGGACGCCCTCGGGGCCACACAATTCCAGCAGAATATCAACCGCTTGCGCGCGCTGGAGGGCGAGCTGGCCCGCACCATCGCCTCCATTCGCGGGGTCGAGAAGGCGCGTGTCCACCTGGTGCTGCCCGAGCGCCAGCTCTTCGCGCAGGATCGACAGAACCCCACCGCCTCCATCGTGCTGAAGATCGCCGGCGGCCAGCTCTCGGCCGGCCAGGTCCGCGCGATCCGCAACCTCGTCGCCAGTGCGGTCCCGGGCCTTGCGGTCAATCACGTGACCATTGCCGACGACAGCGGCCGCCTTCTTGCCGCTGCGGAAGACGCCGAGGACGGCGCGGCCGCTGCGGAAGCCATGGACGAGCGCCGCGCCGGTCTGGAGGAGCGTCTGCGCAAGGAGGTGCAGGATATCGTGGAGAGCGTGGTCGGCGCGGGCGCCGCCCGGGTGCAGGTCAGCGCCGACGTCGATTTCAACCGCACGACGCAGACGTCCCAGACGTTCGATCCCGAAGGTCGTGTCGTTCGCGAAACAAACTCCACCGAGGATTCCACCAAGGGCGGCGGCAGCGGCGGCGGCGGCGCAAGCGCTACCCGCAATCTCCCCGACGGGGCGGCTTCCGACACGGCCGATGGCGGCGACTCCTCCGAGCACACCGAAGAGCAGGTGAAGTACGAGATTTCCAACACCACCAAGACAGAGATCAACGAAGGCGGGCGCGTAAAGCGGCTTTCGGTGGCGGTCGCGGTCGATGGCGTGACCACGCCGGGAGCCGACGGTCAGCCATCGGCCTGGAAGGCGCGCGACGCGCAGGAACTGGAGCGCATCACCGCGCTGGTGAAGTCGGCGGTCGGCTTCGACGAAGCGCGCGGTGACAAGGTCGAAGTGGTCAACCTCAAGTTTGCGCAACTCCCCGCCGCAGGCACCGAAGTCGCCAAGGCGTCGATGTTCTCGTTCGGCAAGGACGACATCATGCGCGGCGCCGAAATCATCGCGGCGCTCATTGCCAGCATGGCCGTCATCTTCTTCGTGCTGCGGCCGCTGGTGGCGGGCATGATTGGCGGCGGCGGCGCGCGCACGGGCGGCACGCCACTTCTGGGCGGCGGTGGTTCAGGCGTCACCGCAGCGTTGGGGCCGCCGGTCGCAGGCGCCCTGCCCGCGCCAGCCGGCGCCGCACAACTCGATCCCGCGCTCGATATCGCGCGCATCAATGGTCAGGTGAGCACCTCATCGGTGAAGCGCGTCGCCGAAGTCATCGAACAGCACCCCGACGAGTCCGCGCAGATCCTGCGCACCTGGCTATCGGAGCGCGCCTGATCCATGGCATCCCGCAGCGCCTCCGAACCGATCACCAGCCTCGCGCAGCTCACGGGTCCCGAGCGCGCGGCGGTCATCGTGCTGTCGCTCGCCGACGATGCACAGGCAGTGCTGCGGCTGTTCGACGACGAGGAGGTCAAGGAAGTCTCTTCGGCGATGTCCAACCTTGGCGTGGTCGACGCCCCGGTGGTCGAGGCGTTGATCCTTGAGTTCGTGAAGCAGTTGTCCACGTCCGGCGGCATCGTCGGGTCGCACTCTGCAACGCAACGCATGTTGCTCAGCTTTCTACCGGCGGAGAAGGTCGATGCGTTGATGGAGGACATTCGTGGGCCGGCCGGCCGCACGATGTGGGACAAGCTCGGCAACGTGAACGAGCAGGTGCTCGCGAACTATCTGAAGAACGAGTATCCGCAGACAGTCGCCGTCGTGCTCTCCAAGGTAAAGCCGGACCATGCCGCGCGCGTGTTGACCGCCCTGCCGGAAGATTTCGCCATCGAATGCATCAACCGCATGCTGCGCATGGAGCCGGTGCAGCGCGAAATTCTCGACAAGATCGAGGTGACGTTGCGCGCGGAGTTCATGTCCAACCTGGCG
>JANNVF010000184.1:0-2377 GCA_031414315.1 Hyphomonadaceae bacterium
CGTCGGCCATGGCCGACTGTGCGCCGGGCGCCGGTTTCACCGCCAGGCCGTCGGAAATTGCAGTCATTGCGCGCCTAACTCCCCCCGTGTGCCCGCACGGCAGCAATGATCTTATCCTGCACGGCCGGTTCGAGATAGGGGTGCATCGGCAGGCTGAGCACCCGTTCCGCCTTGGCCTCCGAGACCGGCAGCCCGCCCGGGCCCAGCGGAAACCCCGCATACGGACCCTGCTTGTGCAACGGGATGGGGTAGTAGACTGCCGTCGGGATGTCCTCGGCCTTGAGATGCGCAGCGAGGCTGTCGCGCTTGTTGGTCTCGATCGTGTACTGCGCCCAGACCGAAACGCCGCCCTTGATGACGGTCGGCACGGTGACGACGTTGCCGAGGCCCTCGGCGTAGCGATCCGCGACGCGGTTCCGCGCC
Organism: Hyphomonadaceae bacterium; assembly: GCA_031414315.1. Classification (GTDB taxonomy): domain Bacteria; phylum Pseudomonadota; class Alphaproteobacteria; order Caulobacterales; family Aquidulcibacteraceae; genus VFBF01. The sequence continues at coordinate 424 of JANNVF010000184.1, forward strand.
TCGATCTCGTCGGCGAAGATGGCGAGCTTTTCATTCAGCACCGCCGCCTGGATCGTGTCGAGGCGGCTGTTCATGCCGATGCGCATGTTGAGATATTTCGGATCGTGTTCGAACGTCCGCCCGGCGATGTCGGACTTCGTCGCCTTGCCGTGCACCCGCAGGGAATCGATGCGCTCGGCCAGCCAGTCGTCGTCGGTGAGGATCGCGCCGCCATCGCCGTAGCAGCCGAGCGGTTTGGCCGGGAAAAAGCTGGTGGTGGTGACATCGGCCCACTTGATCGGGTGGGCGTCATTCAGCGTGCAACCGAAGCCTTGCGCGGAATCCGCGATGAGTTTGAGACCGTACTTTTTAGCAATCGCAGCGATGGCGGGATAGTCCGCCGGCTGGCCGAACAGATCGACGGCGATGATCACCTTCGGCGTCAGCTTGCCGTCCTTCTTCACCTGCACGATCGCCGCTTCGAGGTGCGCGGGATCCATGTTGTAGGTGTCGGCCAGCACGTCGATGAACACGGCGGTGGCGTTCACCCATGGCACGACTTCCGCCGTCGCAGCGAAGGTGAAGCTGGGGCAAAACACCGCGTCACCGGCGCCGACTTCCCAGGCCATCAGCGGCAGCGCGATGGCGTCGGTGCCGTTGGCGCAGGACAGCGCGTGTTTGGCATGGCCGAACGCGGCCAGCGCGGTTTCAAATGACTTTACGTCCGGGCCCATGATGTACTGACCGCCCTCGACCACCTTGAGGATGGCGGCGTCCATCCGGGGGCCGATGCGGCGGCGCTGGGCCTGAAGGTCGATGAACGCAATGGACATGGGGGCTTTCCGTCAGTCTGGGGCGTAGAGGTGAGGGTGAGGGTGAGGGCGTTTCATGGCGGGCGCCGGCGCGAAGCGCCAGACACGCTTGGTGTCAGTTCGTTGCGGTGAGCACCTTGAGGACCCGAAGACCCTCCCGGGCGTCGGTGCGGGGCGTGGCCCCGGTCGCCATGCAGTCCAGGAAGTGCGCGCATTCCGTGCGCAGGGGCTCGTCAGCCGGGTAGGGCAGCGCCTCGGCCTCCATCTTGGTCGGCTCGGGCGGACTTTTCGTCATGTCGATGCGGTGGCGGTAGAGGCAGAGCTTGTCCGCGCCCGTTGCGGAATCCTCGAACACGGCCATGCCGGTCTCGCCGATAACCACCAGACGGTGCTCCTTGAACGGGTGCAGCCAGGACGCGAAGATATGGCCGCGCCCGCCGCCGGGGAACGTCATGTCCAGCCGGTATTCATCCTCGATCCCCGGCGTCAGGAACGCGCCGCCGCCACCGGAGACGGATTCTGGTTCCTCGCCGAACAAGGCCAGCAGCATCGAGACGTCGTGCGGCGCAAAGCTCCACAGGACGTTTTCCTCGATCCGTGTCTTGCCCAGCGACAGGCGATGGGAATAAGCCGAGCGGATCGCGCCCAGCCCACCGTCGCGCACCAGCTTGAGCAGCGTCACGAAGGCTGGGTGGTATTGCAACAGGTGGCCGACCATCAACACGCGTTTTGCGGCGTCTGCCGCCTTCGCCATGCGTTCGCCGTCCACCACGGTCAGCGCCATCGGTTTTTCGACGTACACGTGCTTGCCCGCCGCGAAAGCGCGCAGTGCGAGATCGGCATGAAGTTCCGCCGGGGCGGCGATGGCGAGCCCGCCGATCTCCGGGCGCAGCAGGACATCTTCGAACGTGACAGCTGAAACGCCGTATTTCTGCGCCTCGCGAGCGGCTGTGGCGGGGTCGGGGTCAACGACGGCGCCGAGCGCGCCAAGCTCCGCGAAATTGCGGACGAGATTGCGCCCCCAATAGCCGCAGCCCACGACTGCGACCTTGCGCTGCGTATCCATGAAATGTTCCTCGTCCGCCGGGGACCCCGTAAGCCGGGCGCCTCTAGCGTTGCGGCTTCTCCTTGTCTAGCCGCAGGCTGACGGCTAACAGGGCACG
>JANNVF010000185.1:0-4694 GCA_031414315.1 Hyphomonadaceae bacterium
TACACGTTCGAGGATCGCGCCGATCTCATGCAGGAGCCGGCTGACGACGTGGTCGCGGCGTTCTTCAGCTACGCCAACCGCGCCATTTTCGAGCACGAGCACATCTCGTACGAGCTCAATGGCGTGATGAAGCACAAGAACCGCAACGTGGTGATGGGCATGGGCGTGCTCCACCTGGAGGGCCACACGGACGGCCTGCCGTTCACGATCGCGATCAATCCTGCGTCCATGGGGTAGGACGCGCCGCTCACGCTTCGAAGAGGCCGCTGATGTCGTCCATGACCGATGACGTCAGCGATGCATGGCGGGGGTCCATGACCAGCGCCTGACCGAGATACGCCCAGTAGAGGAACGTCGCCCGCTGCTGCGCGCGGGGCTTTTCCACGCCGGCCGCGACCAGAAGTTTTGCGATGTGCGCGATCCGTTTGCTGTCGACGCCGGCGACAACCTTCGCGACGTCGGCGTCTTCGGACGCCCACGCCCGGATCGCCGGATCGAGGCCGCGCTTGCCTATGAAGGCCCGCTTCAGGAGCTGTTTCAGACGGTCCGGCGCGGCGTGGTCATCGAGGTCCTCGATGACCTGATCGGTGGTGCGCTCCTGCCAGCTCTGCAGCAGTTGGGCGCGGAAATCAGCGATGTCGGCAAAGTGCCAGTAGAAGCTGCCGCGCGACACCTTCAGCGCCACAGCCATGGGGCCGACCTTCAATGCGTTGGGGCCGTCCTTCGCCAGCGTCAGCATGCCGTGCTTGATCCAGTCGGACTTGGTGAGGCGGTCACTCATTGTCGCACCATACACATGTGTATTGACCGGCGCCAACGGGGGCCGTAGCGTCCATACAGAGGTGTATGGATATGAGCTGGCAGGACATGGCGCTGGTCACGGCGGGGATCGTCGGGAGCGGCACGGCGGTGGTGCACGGCGTCCTGACACAGCGGCTCATGATCCGCCCGGTCGAGGCGTTTCTCGCCACCGACAAACGCACCTCCGGGACGATCCAGCGGCTTGTGCCGCCGCTGCTGCAGTTCAGCACGTTCAACTGGTTTGTCGGCGGGCTGGCGCTGATCGCGGCGGCGCTCTGGTTCGGGCGGGACGCACGGCTGGTGACCTGCGCGCTGGTCGGCAGCTCCTACCTGTTCGGCGCGGTGTTCAACTTGTGGGGCACGCGCGGGCGCCATCCCGGCTGGATGCTGATGGCTGCATCCCTCGTCCTGATCGGCGCCAGCGCCACCGGCTGAGACACGACCGGCGTTTTGCCTCTATCAAGGACCGCGAACCCGGAGACGACCGATGACCCTGAGCGGCCTCGACAAGTGGTACGGCTACATGAAGACCCACGATGCGGCGGCGCTGTGGGAGCTGCTGCACCCGGACGCGGTGTTCGAAAGCCCCGTGGTGCACACGCCGCAGCGCGGGCGCGAGATCACGTTCAAGTATCTGGCAAGCGCCGAGAAGGTGCTCGGCGGGCCGGACTTCAGGTACGTCGGCGAATGGCGCAGCGAGACCGGCGCGGTGCTCGAATTCGAGAACGAGATCGAGGGCATCAAGGTCAACGGCGTCGACATCATCACGTTCGACGCCGCCGGCCTCATCACCCATTTCAAGGTGATGGTGCGCCCGCTCAAGGGCATGAACCTGCTGCACCGGCTGATGGGCGAGATGCTGGCGAAGCAATAGTGTCGGACGCTGTGCACAAACCCATCCGCTCCTACGGCCGCATCAAGGCGCGCACGCTGAAGCCGCGCCAGGAACGGCTGGTGGAAGAACTGCTGCCGCAACTGGCGGTGGACCTGTCGGCGCCGCTCGATCCGCGCGTGCTGTTTCCGGACGCGCGCGCACTCGTGCTGGAGATCGGGTTCGGGGGCGGGGAGCATCTTGTCGCGCAGGCCGCTGCGGTGCGCGATCACGGTTTCATCGGCGTCGAACCGTTCCTGAACGGCGTCGGCTCGTGCCTGCGCCACATCGACGAGGCGGGCGTGACGAACGTGCGCCTGCACATGGGCGACGCGCGCGACGTGATCGCGGCGCTGCCGGACGCGTGCATCGACCGCGTGGACATTCTCTTCCCCGATCCGTGGCCGAAGGCGCGCCATCACAAGCGCCGGCTGGTGCAGGCGGATTTCGTCGAAGCGCTCGCCCGCGTCGTGAAACCGGGCGGCGTCGTGCGCTTCGCGACAGACTGGGCGAATTACGCCGAGTGGACGCTGGAGGTGTTCTTGAGGGACCCGCGCTTTGCATGGACCGCCGAATGCGCATCTGACTGGACGGCGCCCTGGCCGGGCCACGTGACGACGCGCTACGAGGACAAGAAGCTGGGTGATTGCGCGCCGGTGTGGCTGGCTTTTGAACGAACGATCCGCCGTACCGCCGGCTTCAGCCGGCCCGGCGTCTCAGAACAACAACCGGCCGGCTGAAGCCGGCGGTACGGGAACGCGCGACATGGCACCTGCGGACATCACCGCCTTCTGGCGCGCCGCCGGCCCGGAAGCCTGGTTCAAGAAGGACGCGGCGTTCGACGCCGAACTCCGCACGCGCTTCCTCGACTGGCACATGGCCGCCGCGCGGCGCGAGCTGGATCACTGTCTGGAGACCAGCGAAGGCGCGCTCGCGCTGCTGCTCCTGCTCGACCAGATCCCGCGCAACATCTTCCGCGACACCGCCCACCAGTTCGCTACGGATCCGCTCGCGCGCTGGGTGGCGGAGAAGGCCATCGCGGCCGGTCACGACAAAGCGGTGGAAGCAGCGGTGCAGCCGTTCTTCTACCTGCCGTTCGAGCATGCCGAAGACGCCGCCGGTCAGGCCCGCAGCGTCGCGCTCTTCGAGGCAACGGGTGACGCCTACAACATCAAATGGGCCAAGCTGCACGCCGACATCATCGCGCGCTTCGGCCGCTTCCCGCACCGAAATGCCGCGCTGGGCCGGGAGACGACGTCGGCAGAGGCGGCGTTCCTGAAGGACGGCGGATTCGCTGGCTAGGGGAGAGGCCCTCCGCCGCGGGAACCAATGTCGACAAGTCGTCGTTTTTATACCGGTGAGCCACAGAACGCGGCTCGCTGGCCTGTGTCGGCCTCTTTGGGCCTTCCCGGTCTCCCTCCGTCCGCAAGAAGGGGAAGTCCCATGAAAACCATCGCCGCCGCGGCTATCGCCGCCACGTTCGCTCTTGGCCAACTGGCCGCCATGCCGGCCTACGCAGAGCAACCCGCTGCGCAGTTCCGCACTGCGGCCCCGCAAACCTTCACGTCGCAGGACCTTCAGCAATACGGTCTCGACGTCGCGGCGTCGGATCGCGCCGTCGCGCTGCAGCAGCAGGGCTATGAAGTGAAGGTGCTGAGCAAGGAAGAAGCCGCCAAGTATCAGGCCGGCGTCACCGACAACCAGTGGCTTCTGCTCGGCATCCTCGCCGGCGTGATCGTCATCGCGGTCGCGGTCGGCGGCGATTGATCGGCGCCAGCGTCCGTCTCACGGCGCTGCTGGCGGTGCTGCTTTCGGCGGGGTGCGCCAATCGTCCGACACCGGACATTGGCGCCTTCGCCGAGAACAGCGGCGCCAACAGCTTTGAAGTCTTCGACCGGCGCCTGCAGTCACCGCAGGCGCTGGTTCTTCCTGTGGTGCATTCCCGGCAGACAGAAGGGCCCGCGTGCGGCGCGCACGCGCTGGCCAGCGTCATCAGCTACTGGAAGAAGGACGCGCCGCCGGTCAACGGCAGCTCAATCTTCCGCGACACGCCGCCGGCCAGCAAGTCCGGCTATGCGATGTCCGAACTGATCGAGTTGGCCCACGCCGCCGGATTGCAGGCGAGCCCGGTGCGGCTATCGGAGCCGCTTATCGTGCGCGAACTGGAGGCCGGCCGGCCGGTGCTGATCCCGGTGCGCATGCCGTCGATCTACGTGCAACAACGCCAGCTCCCCGGCGGCGACGTGCCGGTGATCGGGCTCGCGCGCAATTCGCTGGTCTACCGGGCAGGGCGGGTGTCGGAACTGACGCGGCTGGCAGTGGTGGATCATTATCTGCTGGTTGTCGGCTACGAGGGCGACACCTTCGTCGTGGTTGAGCCCGTGATGGGCTATCGCACGATCAGCTTCGCCAAGCTGGAGCGCTACCGCCGCGCCTTCGGCGATGCGGCGATCGTGTTCAGCGGGCCGAGCGCGTCGCCCCGTCGCCGAACGCGCTGACAAGCCTGATTCAAGACCTGTGTCGCGAAATATCGACGGGTTCGTGGGGCAGGGTGACAACCCAGTAACGTCTGCTAGAAAGCCGCTGTTCCGTCATGAGGGCGGGTGGGGGACTGTCATGAAACTGTTGGGAATTGCGACGCTTGCGTCGCTGATGCTGCTCGCCGGCTGCGCCACCATCACGCGCGGCTCGACGCAGGCTTTCGTTGTCGAGACCGTGCCGTCCGGCGCGAAGGTGACGACCTCGCTCGGTCAGATGTGCGAAGCGACGCCGTGCACGTTCGCGAAGGTCGAGCGGGACTCGAACTTCACGGTCACGGTGTCGAAGCCCGGCTACCGCACGACCACGCACACGGTGACGCATGAAACCGCCGGCGGCGGCGCGGCGGGCATGGCGGGCAATGTGCTGCTCGGCGGCATCATCGGCGGCGTGGTCGACGCCAACTCCGGCGCCACGCAGAACCTGGTGCCGAACCCGCTGCGGATCACGATGGACACGGAGGTGGCGGTGGCCGCCGCGGTGG
>JANNVF010000186.1:0-6364 GCA_031414315.1 Hyphomonadaceae bacterium
CAGCGCTGGCTCGACGCGGAATGTCCGGTTGTCAGCGCGCTGGCGATGCCCTGTCCCGACAGTTCGTGAGGCGCCTACGTCTTCCCGCCATTCAACTTGACGCGCGACAGCGCGAACGTGGACGCTTGTCTTTTTGGGGGAACCGCCCCCTCCGTCCGGCTTCGCCGGCCACCTCCCCCGCAAGCGGTGGAGGAGAGCGAGGGGTGCAGCGGCGGTCCGCCTACATCCGTTCGATGATGATCGCTGGCGCCATGCCGCCCGCCGCGCACATGGTGACGAGGCCGCGCTTCAGGTCGCGCCGCTCCAGTTCGTCGAGGATCGTGCCGATCAGGATCGAGCCGGTCGCCCCGATCGGGTGGCCGAGCGCCATGGCCCCGCCGTTCACGTTGACCTTGTCGCGATCGAGCTTGAGATCGCGGATGAACTTCTCGGCAACGACAGCGAACGCTTCGTTGATTTCCCACAGATCGATGTCATCGACGGTGAGGCCCGCCTTCTCCAGCACCTTGCGCGCGGCCGGCACCGGCGCATTGAGCATCAACGTCGGGCTGTCGCCGATGTTCGCCGTCGCAACAACACGCGCGCGCGGCTTCATGCCGTGCTTCTTGGCGTACGACGGCGAGGCGAGCAGGATGGCGGCCGCGCCATCGACGACGCCGGACGAATTGCCCGCGTGGTGGATGTGTTCGATCTTCAGGTCCGGATACACCTGCCGGATCAGGCCCGCATACGTGGTGCCCTTCTCGTCAAGCTGCACGTCGGCGAGCATGCCGAACGAGGCCTTCAGCGCGGAAAGCCCTTCCATCGTCGTCTGCGGACGCGGGAACTCTTCCTTGTCGAGCGCGAGCGTGCCGTCTTCCTTGTACACCGGCACGAGGCTCTTGTTGAAATGGCCGCCCTTGATCGCCACGTCCGCGCGCTGCTGGCTGACGAGCGCCAGCTCATCGGTCGCCTGGCGCGAAATACCTTCCAGCGTCGCGATGGCGTCGGCGCAGACGCCCTGGTGCGACTGCGGGTGGCGCGCGCGCAAACGGAGATTGCCCGCATCCATGAACGGCGGCGACTTCGGATCGGCGGTGGACGCCGTGTACGACATCATCTCGGTGCCGCCGGCGATGACGAGATCTTCCATGCCCGACATGATCTGCGCGGCGGCGAGATTGACCGTCGTGATGCCGGAGCCGCAGAAACGATCGAGCGTCACGCCGCTGGCCTTCACGTCATAACCCGCGTCGAGCGCGGCCATGCGGCCGAGATCGGCGCCCTGCTTGCCGCGCTGGGACGAGCAACCCCAGATGATGTCGTCGACTTCGGCGGTGTTGAGAGTGTTGCGCTCGGCCATCGCCTTCAGCACGGAGGCCGCAAGCTGTTGGGGATGGATGTCGGCGAGGGCGCCCTTGCCGACCTTGCCGATGCCACGGGGTGTTCTGCAGGCGTCAATGATCCAGGCTTCCGTCACGTCATCCTCCGTTGCGCTTCATGCGGGCGCGCGCGTTGCCCGGCACATAGGCGCCGCTTGGGAGGGACGTCAATTTACCGTGGCGGCGCCGCACCCGTTCAGGCGCGCCGCGCCCGCGCGAGGTGCTGTTCCACCAGCGCATCCGCCTCACCCGCAGGCATCGCCTTGCCGAACAGGAAGCCCTGCAGCGCGTGCACGCCGGCCGCGCGCAGGAACGCATGCTGCTCCGGCGTCTCCACGCCTTCGGCCACCATCTGGAAGCCCAGCGTGCGCCCGATGGAGACCACCGCGTGAATGATCGTCGCGCCTTCCAGACCGGCGCCGAGATCGGTGACGAAGCTCTTGTCGATCTTGACCTTGTCGATCGGCAGACGGCGCAGATGCGTGAGGCTGGAATAGCCGGTGCCGAAATCGTCGAGCGCGATCTTCACCCCCTGCGCGCGCAGGCGCCCGATGAGATCGATCACCGCCACGTCGGCCTCCAGCGTCGCCTGCTCGGTGATCTCGATGACAAAGCGCCGGGGATCCATGCCGTGACGCGCCAGCGTCGCCAGCACGCGCGCGTCGAATGTCGGATCGCGCAGTTGCGTCGGGGACGCATTGACCGAGACGAAAATGCTCGTCCACGCCGCCGCATCCCGGGCGGCGCGGTCCACCACCCAGTCGCCCAGCATCTCGATGAGGCCGTGGTCCTCTGCGCATTGCACCAGCTCCTGCGCGCCGGTCAGGGGAGGCCAGCGCACCAGCGCTTCAAAACCGAGCAGCGTTTCACCGCTACGATCGACGATCGGCTGATAGTGCAGGTTGAGGCCGCCATCCCGAATGGCGCCCTCAAGTTCTGCGGCAAGGCTGGTGCGGCCGACGCGCTGCGCCGGCTTCTCCTCCGACATGCCCATGGCCAGATCCATCCCGGCGATGGCCTCGGTCAGCGCGCGCCGCAACGCCGCCGCGTCGGCCAGCGAAATGGCGGCGGCCTCGATGCGGACCCGCCGTTCGAGGTGTCCCGCAACGTCGGCGACAGTGCCCGCGCCGAGACTGAGACTCATGGATTTGATCGCGTGCGCAGCGCGCGCGGCGGCTTCCTGATCGCCGGCCGCCACCCCCGCCTCCAGATCCCGCATCCGCCTGGGCGCCTCGGTGCGGAAGAGACCGACCACACGCTGCACGAACTCCGGCGCACCCAGATTGTCCAGGTGCGAGAAAGACGACACGGCGAGCGCCGGGCCCTCGTGACTCTCGACGTTCTCGACCTGATCATCGGGCGCACCGAAGAACGCGGTCAGATGCGCGCCGAGCGCCGCTATCGTGAACGGCTTGTGCAGCACGCCGTCCGCGCCTGCATCGCGCCACGCGTCGGAAGAAGCGCCGAGAACATCTGCCGTGAGCGCCACGACGGGCTTGCGCGGCGCGGCGCTGGTTTTCTCATGCGCCCGAATAGCGCGCGTCGCGTCGAAGCCATCCATCTCCGGCATGCTGCCGTCCATCAGGATGAGATCGTAGGCGCGCACCTTCGCCATCTCGACGGCGATCCGCCCGTTCTCGGCGATGTCGGCTGCAACGCCGAACCGGGAGAGCGACTCCATCGCGACTTCACGATTGACCGCGTTGTCATCCACCACCAGCACGACGCGGCCCGCGTACCGGGCAAAGGCCGCAGCGGTGATCGCGCGTCCGCGCTGCGCGCTGGCGCGGCCTTCGACAAGATCGCCCAGCAACGTTTCCAGGTCACCGCGCATCAGCGGCAGGTCCAGCGCCGCATCAGCCACGCCCTGCGCCAGCGCGTGATCGGCCGCCGCCTCGCCCATCTCGCGCAGCACGATCCGGCGGACACCCCGATCTCGTGCGTGCGCCAGCAACCGATCGGGGTCGGCGATGACGACGCTTGCGGTCGCGGCGCCGGCGTCGCGTTCCAACGCGATCGTGTAGCCCGCCGCTGCGCAATACTGGGCAATCACCCGGCGGGTGGTCGGGAGCGCACAGTCGATCATCACCGTGTGCGTCTCGCGCAGGCGCGGCCAGAGCGCCGGCGCCTCCAGCATCGGCAGCGGAAGATCGGCGGCGAACGTCGAGCCTTTGCCCAACGCGCTGGCGACGCGGATGTCACCGCCCATGGCCGTTGCGAGACGGCGGCAGATGGTGAGCCCGAGGCCGGTGCCGCCGAACTTGCGTGTCGTCGATTGATCGGCCTGGGTGAACGCCGCGAACACGCCTGCAATCTTGTCGGCTGGAATGCCGACGCCGGTGTCACGCACGGCGATGCGAATGATGCCCGGCCGCTTTGCATCGCTCGCGATCGTGACGAGAACCGATCCGTGCTCGGTGAACTTCAGGGCGTTGGACACGAGGTTGGTGACGATCTGGCCGATGCGCACCGGATCTCCCGTCACCCATCGCGGCGTCTCCGGCGCGATGTAGACAGCGAGGTCCAGCCCCTTCGACCGGGCGCGCTCCCAGAACAGGCTGGCTGTCTGGTCCGCAATCTCCACAAGATCGACGCGGGTGGCCTCCAGATCGAGCTTGCCCGCTTCGATCTTGGAAAAATCCAGCAGGTCGTTGATGATCGCCAGCAGGTTCTTGCCCGATCGCACGATCACATCGGCATAGCGGCGGGGCTTTTCCGCGAGACTTCCGGCTGCAAGCAGCTCGGCCATCACCATCACGCCGTTCATCGGCGTGCGGATTTCATGACTCATCGCGGCCAGGAAATTCGACTTGGCGCGGTTGGCGTTTTCCGCCACGTCGCGCGCCACGCGAAGATCGCGCGTGCGCGCGTCGACCTCTCGCTCAAGACCCTTCAGATGCGTATCGATGCGGGTGTCGCGCTCTCGAATTTCTCCGAGCATGGCGTTGAACCCGTCCACCAGACGCCCCACTTCACCATCACTCGCAGCCTGCACGGACATTTCGAACGATTGCGATTCACGGATGCGCGCAACGGCGGCGTCGAGCTGACGGATCGGCCCGGTAATGGATTTCTGCAGGCGCGATGCGATCGCCAGGCCAATGGCGAGCGCGATCATGCACGCGAGCGCAGAGCGGAACAGGATCCCCTGCACCCGCTCCCGCAGATCGGTGGCGCGCGCGACAAGCACGAAGCGCCCGACCCGTCGCCCGCCCTGCACCACGGGGGCGGCCACTTCCACCGAGCTGGTGGCGAGCAGGCGGCCGATGTCGAGCGTGTCGGTCGTCGCCTCCAGGCGCACGTCGGTTTGCAGCCGCACCCCGCCGCCGATCTCCGCCAGCGTCCGCCCGTCCACCGTCTCCACGCGGGCGTAGGTGATGTCGGGCATGCGGGAGATGGCGCGCAAGACCCGGTTGGCCGCCGCCCGATCGGCCTGCGCGACGGGCCCGGACGCAACCGACGCGAAGACCTGCGCCGTCGCCAGCAGCGTGTCGCGCTTGGCGTCCGCGTAGCGCGACAGCTCCGTCCACAGCGACAGCCCGCCCACGGTCGCGGTCGCGGCGAAGACCGCAGCAAGCACGAGCGCCTGCAGCTTTCGCGCGATGGACGGACCGGAGCCTCGCCTCTTCACCCTTGTCTTTCCTCAGTTGCCTGGCGGTTATCGAAAATAGTTAACGATCCTTAGCTGCACGCCCGCCCTGCTTTGTTAACGGATCCCGCGTAGTCAATTTTGCCGGGTGAATCATGCTTGCTCAACGTCTCGACCAGACTGGTTTCTTTTTCGTGCTCGACGAGCCGGCGCGCATCCTCGTGGCCGACGACGATCCTATTCTCCGCGAGTTCGCGTGCGTGCACCTGGCGACGCCGGACGTAAGCCTGGACACGGCGGAGGACGGCGCCGAAGCACTCGAAAAGCTGAAGGCCGGCGCCTACGACCTCGTGCTGGTCGATCTCGACATGCCGGTGATGGACGGGTTCGAACTCATCGCCCGCATGCGCGCCGACGACACGCTGCGCCACGTGCCGGTCGTGGTTGTCACCGGACGCGAGGACATGGCGGCGATCGACCGCGCCTTTCAGGCCGGCGCCACCTCGTTCGTCGTCAAGCCGCTGAACTGGCGGCTGCTGAGCTACCAGCTGCGCTACGTCCTGCGCGCCTATCATCAGGAGCACGAGATCCGGCTGGCCAAGCTGCGCGCCGAGCAGGCGCACGCGATCAAGGCCAATGTGCTGCGCCTCGTGCAGCACGAGTTGCGAACACCGCTCACATCGATCGTCGGGTTCGCCGAACATATCGAGGCACACCCGAAATCCTCGGAAGTCGCCGAGTTCGCCGGACTTATCGCCGGCGCCGGGCGACGCTTTTCCGCGAATGTCACCGATCTCATGGCTGCCGCGCAGATCCTCACATCGGAAATCACGCTGCGGACAACCGACAGCCAGGTTCCCCTTCTTCTGGACGCCGTCGTCGCATCCGAAGCAGGCGCGGCGAAGGACAAGGGCGTGGTGCTCCGCGCCATGGACGGCACGCGAGGAATGCAGGTCGAGTGCGACCGCGCGCTGGTCGTCTGCGCCTTGAAGCACCTCGTCCGCAACGCCATTGAACATGGCGAGGGCGCCGTCGATGTCATGGCGACGCCCGAACGCGACGGCGTCGCGTTCGCAGTGCGTGATCGCGGCAAAGGCATCGATCCGGCGCGGCTCGCGGGCTGCTTCGAGCCGTTCCATCAGGGCGATGACGCTCTCAACCGCGCGAGCGGCGGCCTCGGGCTTGGATTGCCCGTCGCACGTCGCGTGTTTTGCGCGCATGGCGGTACGCTCGCGGTATCGCAAGTCGATGGTGTGGGATGCGTGGCGATCGCTACGCTCCCCGCGCGTCCGCTCACTGAATTGTGCCCGTCGGGACCGTAGCGATGGCATGGCGTACGCTATCTCGTCTGAGAACCCTGGCCGACGCGTTCGCGCGCGACGTGCGTGGCAACGCGGCGATCGTGATGGTGGCG
>JANNVF010000187.1:0-3521 GCA_031414315.1 Hyphomonadaceae bacterium
CCAACGGCACGCAGCCCTATCGCATCGGTCCCAATGGCGATGTGATCATGGGCTCTGGCAATATTCCGCACAGGCCGCGCCAGGGTGCGCAGGGATACAATACGCCGGACGCCGATGACTGGGAGGCATTCTGATGTCTAACGATTATGACAACGGCGCTGGCGAGAGCGTCGGCGCAAGCGGCCGGCCTCTCACGCGCGAACCGTATCGTGGTCCACGCATTCGCAATCGCCGTACCGGCGAGGAACGCTACTGGATTGGCGACCGCTACGTCAGCGCCACCGATCCGGCGCGGCTGACGACGCAGGATCGAGAGTCAGTTTCATCGGCGCAGGCCGATGCGTCGCGGATGAGTTCGACGCTTCCCGATCTGAACCGCTTTGAAGAGCTAAACCGCAACGTGCCCACGGGCTCAATTACGCATCGCTTCGGCATGTTCGCAGGCAACATGCCGCGTGTTGTCGGGATCGATAATCCCGCTACGCCGCAGAACGAGCCACAAGGCTATGACGAGATGCGCTCTATCGTGTCACGCCTCACGCCATCGCAGCGCGTCGAGGGCTCCGGTTCAAGTTCGAACCTTGACGTTGGCATGTTCCGCGAAGGCTTGCCCAACGTGGGCAACAGCGGCCCGGCAAACAGCCGCATCATCAGCGGCTATCGCAGGCAAGCGCGCGTGGCGCAGGCTCACGCCGAGTTCATGGATTGGTACTGGCCGCGTACCGGATCGCTGCAAGGAGCCGACGCGCAATTCAATCGCTATCGCACGGCTGTCGCGCGCGATCCTGAGCTGACTTGGCAAGATTTCTTTGGCGCATCACAGCCGCCGGCTGCGCCAGCCGCGCAGGGCCAAGGTGCACCGCAACCGGCGCAAGCTGGCGCGCCTGAGCGCTGGGAGCGCAATCAGAGAACCGGTCGGATGGAGAGGCAGCGCTAGTGCCAAGACGTGTAGACTACGGCGGCCGGGTGCATGAGTTTCCCGATGACGCCACCGATGATGAAATAGCCGCCGCGCTGGAGCAATCTGAGCGCACGCAACCTGTAGCGAGGGCCGCACCGCCGCAACGCTCGCAGCCTGCGTCTCAGGGTGACGACCTGGCGCGCCGCGCCGCGTCTCGGCAATTCCGGCGCTCTGTCGTTCCCTTCGGGCTGGGCGCGATCACGCAACCGCTCGTCAACATGATCGAAAGCCCCGCGCGCCGGCAGGCTCTCGGCAACTCTGCCCGAAGCTTTGCAAACGACGTTCGCCAGATCCCGAACCTAGACGCCGGCCGCTTGGCGTCCGACACGATGCAATCCGCTAGCGAGGGCTTGGCGCACCTTCCGGCGGCCGCGGCCAATATCGTTGGCAATCTCCCGCAGCTCGCGCGCGGCATGACGTACGGCCCTTTCGTTGACGAAGAAAACGCGATGCAGCGACTGGACCTCGCGCAACAGCACGGCGATGAAGCTGGCGTCGCTGACGCCGCACGCGAGGCCAATGCGCAAACCGGTGGCATCGCAACAAACGTCGTAGGCTTCGGCGCGGCTCCCCTCATCCGCACGCCATTGCAGGCGGCGGGCTTCGCTGGCGGCTTGTCTGCGCCGCATGCGCTCTCGCGCAACTCGGACTTGCCGCTTCAGGAGCGTCTGCCGGATGCGCTTACAGAGATTGGCGGAACGGCTGCCTTCGGTGGCACACTGCAAGGCGGTTTGAACGCCGCCGGGCGCGCACTGCAATCGCCGCCGCGCACGGGCCGGATGGTTGAGCGCTTTGACCGCGCTGGAGTTGATCCCTCGCTAGCCGCCGCCAACGAAGGCGGCATTTCAGGTGTTACGACACAATCAATCTCGGGCAACCTCGTGGCCGGTCCGTTCGTGCGCGCCCGCATGCGTCGGCAGATGACTCAAGGCCAGCAAGCGGCGAACCGCATTGCGGAAAGCTACGGGCAACCGCGCTCGCTGGAAGGCGCGGGACAGATGATTGAAGACGGACTGCAACGCTTCGCGCGCCAGCACGGTCTGCCGAATCCGCGCCCGAACATGGACCCGCGCAACGTGCCAACTCGCGAGTGGTCTTTCGCTTCGAAGTCGGAAGAGATTTACAATCAGGCTTTAAACCCTGTGCTGCGCAATCCCGCATCTTTGGACAACACCACGCGGGTATTGAACGAGCTTAGCAGCCGTGCCGATACGGCCCTTGTTCGTGGCTTTCAATCGGACCCGGTGCTTCGTTCTTTCGAGCGCACGGTTAGGCGGCTGGCGCGTGCTGGGCGCGGCGGCGATCCGGCGACGCTCGATGATCTGGGCGCCATGGCGACTGAGATTCAAAACGCGCAACGTGCTGTGCGTGGTGGGCCGCGTGATGGCCTTACGTCGTTCGTGCGTCGTATCGGCGGCGTTGCGGACGATCGCGGCGACATTCGCGGCATGGACCCTAGCGGGCGCGGCGCTTCTTCCATGCTCAACCGCAATGGCCGGACGATCGATGACGCTGCTGTTTCCGCGTGGGAGAGCGGTTACTTTCCCGGCGAGACCCCGCCAACTGCGCGGGAGTTCTTGGATGCGCTGGACCGCGACCTTCGGCAGCCGGGCAGCGTGCGCCCGCCTGAGGCATCAAACGCGAGCCAAGCGCGCGAAGTCCTGAGCTATTACGAACAACAGGGCATCAACACCGGATTGCGCGGCGATGCGCTGCGCCAAGCACTGCGTCCGCTGGTGGGTGTCGATGAAGCGGCAAACGGCGGCGGGACGCTCGCGGATCTTCGTTATCTGCGCACGCGCTTGCGGATGGCGCAGACAAGCCCGGCGCTCGGGCAGACGATCGACAACGCGGCGTTGCAACGTCTGGAGGCCGCTTTAACGCAGGACATTCTGGACGCTGCGGGCGACGCTGGGCCTCGCTTGCAGGCGGCCGATCGTTTCTATCGCCAAGGCCGAGAACGCATCGACACGGCTCTACAGCAATTCAGCGGCGGGCGCACGGGTGACGCTATCCCGCGCATTCTCCGCCTGGCTAAGCCTAACGGCGACTCTCGCGCGCTTACGGCGCTGCGTGGCGCCCTTCGTGAGGAAGAATGGCGGGTGGTGAGCGCAAGCATTATCGAGCACATGGGCGAGCCTGCCCCGGGCGCGACTGGCTATGCCTCTACCATCGGCTTTAGTCCTGGCCGGTTTGCGACTGTCTACCGCTCGATGTCACCGAACGCGCGGCGCATCCTGTTCGGGTCTCGCGGTGGTTCGATGGCAACGCGCGGCGTCCAAGTGCGCATGCTTGCCGACGAATTGGACAACCTCGCGCACGTCATGCAGGGGCTTAAGAGCGTTGAAGGCGGCGCCAACTTCTCCAACAGCGCAAACCATTTGCAGACTGGCGCAACCGCCGCGGCGGCGATTGCGAACCTACCGGCGACTCTCACGCTGATTGCGGGGCTTGGTCTGCTCGGTGAAGTGCTCACCAACCCTGCGGCAGTGCGTTGGCTTACTTCCGCACCTCGGGCGGCTGGCGGAGGCTCGCGAGGAATGCGCTCGCATCTGGCGCA
>JANNVF010000188.1:0-4500 GCA_031414315.1 Hyphomonadaceae bacterium
GAACACGCTGAACGGCGCGCTGGTGATGTGCCTGTTCCTCGCGCCAGCGACACGCGTCATGGCGCTCGTCTGGTTCGGGCTGATCCTGATGGCGTCGGCGTTCCAACTCAAGACGTGGCTGAAGGTGCGCGGCAAGCCCGTGCCCGCCACCGTTTCCGGCCGCAGCCTGGAGCGCGCGCGCGTGCTCTCCGGCCTTGTCGGCTTCCTGTGGGGCACGATCTGTTTCCTGTTCTGGAGCAACACGAACGTCTACTCCGAGATGTTCATCGTGCTCGTCATCGCCGGCATGGCCGCCGGCACGACAAGTTTGCTCAATCCCATTCCGCGCATCGCCGTCGCCTTCCTGCTGGCCATCCTGGCGCCACTGCTGGGTCGTCTCATCTGGGAAGGCGGCGCGATGCATTACGTCATGGCGGCGCTAGGCGTCGTGCTGGCGATCGCGCTGATCGTGGGCTCGCAGCGCAGCTTCAAGCACATGGTCGATCTCATCCGCTCGTCGCGCGAGATGCAGGGCATGCGCGCGGACCTCGGCGACGCCATCGAGGCCACCAACGACGCGATCGGTCACTTCGATCACGACATGAAGCTGATCTCGGCCAACAAGCGCTTCAACGAATGGTTCAGGGATCCGCTCGCTGTGAGCGGGGACGACATCGAAGGCCGCATCCGCGCGGTCGGCGCCGATCGCTGGGTGGTGAGCAAGCTGCTGCCGACGTCGCGCGGCGGCTTCGTCAGCGTGCACACCGACATCACGGACCTGAAGGTCCGCGAAGACGAGATCGAGGCCGCGCGCCTCAGCGCCGAGGAAGGCAGCCGTGCAAAATCGGCGTTCATCGAGCAGGTCGGCGCGACCTTGCGCGCGCCGATGGAGGAGGTCGTGAATTTCCTCAACGACGCGGACTCCAGCACCGACGCCCGACGCGAGGAAATCGCCACGCAGGCGGTGCGCGTGCTGGAAGCCGTCAGCGACATCGCCGACATGGCGACCATCGATTCAAACTCCTACGAGTACCGCTTCGCGTTCGTCGATGCGCGCAGCCTGGTGGAGTGGAGTGCGCAGGCCGCGGCCGCGCGCTACGGCAAGCGGCGGTCCGCAAAGGTGCGCATCACGGTGTACGACGAGATCGCCGATCTGGTGTGCGATGAGCGCGCAATCAAGCGCTCGCTGATGCACCTCATCGTCAACGCCCTGGAAAACACGCCGGACGACAAGGATGTGGGCGTCGATGTCCGCAAGGGCTTCGACGGGCAGGCGGAAATCTGTGTGTGGGACTACGGCTGCGGCTTCGATCCGACGCTGCTGGAGCGCGTGCAGCGGCTCGCGTCCGGGCTTGAACACGCGCAGCTCAGCGATCTTGGCGCCACGCACGGCATCGGCCTGGGCCTCAAGATCGTCAGCCAGGTGGTGCAGCGCCATCGCGGCACGCTGAAGATCCTGAGCGAACCAACGCTCGGCACGTTCGCCTACGTGAACCTGCCCTACCGCAACAGCCTCTACGCGGAACCCAACGCGTTCGACGTCGCCAACGACGATGCGCCCATGGTGGACGCGGCGGATCTCGATCTTTCGAGCACGGCCATCGCCTCCTGAGGCAGCGGCGGCGCCTCCGGCGCCTTCAGTGCTGCGGCCACAATCGGCACCGGCACGGCCTTGCCCTTGCTGTCCACGAACCGCGCTACCGTCCAGCCTGACGCAATCAGCACACCATCACCGCGCACAAAGCGGTGGCTGGCGATGATGCGGTCGTTGTCCCAACCCAGAAACTGCGAATGCACGCTGAACTTGTGCGGATAGCGCAGCGGCTTCAGGAAATGCATGTCCTCGTAGACGATCAGCGGAAACCACTTGTTCCGGTTCAGCGGGCCGATCACGCGGGCGCGCAGGAAGTAGTCGATGATGCACACGTCGGTTAACGAGAAGAACCGGCTGTTGGTGACGTGGCGCAGCATGTCCTGGTCGGTCCACCACACCGCGAAGTTGGTCTGGTAGGCCTCCAGCACGCCGATGCGCGGCTTGAACAGCGCCTTCAACCAGACGATCACGATGCGCATGAACAGGTTCATCGGCTAGCTATCCAGACTGTCGACGATGCGTGGCGCGAGCGCGCGGTTGTGCGTGACGATGTTTGAAACCGATTCGAAGGAAAACGCCGCGCCCGTGTACCAGGTGCGCGCCTGCCCCTGCATGTCGCGCATGGTCTCCAGCAGGCCATCGCGGATGGCGTCGGGTGCGTAGACCGGATTGTACTTCCAGATCCGCTGCACCGCGACGTGATCAAGGTGGGCGCCCCGCTCCGCCAGATCGGCGCCGAGCATCTCCACCAGCGCCGCCGGCGACAGCCCGCCGCCGTACTGTCCGCAGACGAACATGCGCACGCCGTCGCGCCGCTTGGGCGGGCGGCCGGTCGGCCGCGCCGACAGCAGCGCACCGCGCGTGGCGCCCGGCGACAGCGCCTTTTCGAACGCCACCACCTCCGGCCCCGGATACCAGCCGGTGACGCCAGCGAGGCTGGTGACATAGCAATCCCACTTCACGGCAGCGGCCACGCGACGCTCCGCGTCGTTCAACCCCGCTGAGAGTTCATCCAGCGGCGCGGCGATCACCAGCGCATCCAGGTGGTGAACGCCCGTCGACGTGGCGATCTCCACGCCCCGCCCGTCGCGGCGGATGTCTGTCACCTGCTGGCCGAGACGCACGTCGAGGGTTTGCGACAGCCGCTCCCAGAAGCTCTGCCAGCCGCCCGCCGGCGCCTTGATCTGATCAAGCGAGCCCGATGCAAGCAGCGTCGGCGTGCACCAGCGCAAGGCCTGTACCGTCGTCGTGGTGTCGAGAAAGCCGTAGCCCATGTTGGTCAGGCCGCGCAGCATGAAGCGGCGGATCGCCGGCAACCGGTTGGCCTCCAGCCAGTCCTGGATCGGCGCGGCCGCGACCCCGCGCACCACAGGGTCATCGAGCCGTGTGTCGAAGTCCTTCATCTGGCGACGCCACGCCAGCGTGAAGCGCACCGCTTCCCCGGCCGCCCCGAAGGTGTTGCCGCCGCTGACGAACTTGCGCAGCGGCACCCCGTCGATGGCCTGCTTGCCGATCGGCCGCTGGCGGATGCCCAGCTCCCGCATCCAGCGGTTGGTGATCCCGTGCGCCAGCGTGGAGTAGCAGGTGCCTAGATCATGGACGGCGCCGAAGCGCGGCGTGGAGAACGACTTGCCGCCGACGCGCTCGGCCTGCTCGAACACGATCGCGCGCGCCCGGCCGGTCTCCTCCAGCATCCGGGCCGCACTTAGCCCGGCGGGGCCAGCGCCCACGATCCCTACGATTTTCATGCTCTCGACAACCCCCACGCCCCCGAGGGGAGCGCGCTTATCTGCAACGTTGGCATATCCCAGCAACTTTCGGGCTTGGCTATCCTGCGACTGCTGCGTGTGCCGGAACGTGACAGTCCTGCCCGGTTCAGGGGCGCGGCGCCCCAGTCGTACCCGCCCTGTGGATGATCTTTCCCTCAACGGGCCTGTCCGTGCGCTCGCGTTGGGGCGTACCGGGTTTGGGCACTTCTCGCCATGGGAGGGAACGGAGAGGTAGAAGGCTCGCCTTTCTGGCGCTTTAACCGGTCGTTTGGGGGTCGCTTACCGCTGGTACGCCAGTTGCACCATTCCCCGCCGAGACGAAGCCAAGCCCAGAGGGGGTGCGGCGCAAAACGCAAGGCGCGAAGATGGCGAACGAGATCGACCTGCACGTCGGCAAGCGGCTTCGCCGTCGCCGCCGGCTCCTGGGCCTGACCCAGCAACAACTGGCTGAAAGCATCGGCATCCGCTTCCAGCAGATCCAGAAATACGAATGTGGCGCCAACCGCGTCACCGCGAGCCGGCTCTATGAACTCTCGGTCTCGCTGAACGTGCCGGTGGGCTATTTCTTTGAAGGCCTGCAGACCGTCGCGGACGCCGCCGGCGCGCCGACGAACGTAGCCAACGACCGCGACCTGATCGCCGCCGACGTCCTGTCGCAGAAGGAAACGCTCGAGCTGATCCGCGCTTACTACAAGCTCGGCGAACGCCCGCGCCGCCGCCTGCTGGATCTCGCCAAGGCGCTGCAGGACGAAAGCACCGACGCGGCCTAAAAGCTGCCCAAACTAAGCTCTGAAGTCCCGTACCGAACAAGATCGGGGATCGATCACGGGCTCCGGCGAAAGCCGGGGCCCGTTTTCGCGTTTACGCGCGGGCGCGGAGCAGTCACCGGATCAAGTCATTCACGCGGCCCGCGCGTAGCTGACGATTTCGAACTCGATGTTGTCGGCGTCACGGAAGTAGAAGCGGCGGCCGGGTTCGTAGTCGCCGTGGCTGAACGGCGCGTAGCCTGCGGCGACGACGCGGGCCTCCACCGCATCGAGATCATCCACCACGACGCCGATATGGTTGAGGCCGCCGGCCTGCTCGTAGCTCTGCGTCTCCGGCGAGGCCGGCGCCGGACGCCACGCGTAGACGGCGAGGTAGGTGTCGGCCTCGCCC
>JANNVF010000189.1:0-12504 GCA_031414315.1 Hyphomonadaceae bacterium
GTTCGCCGCGGCCCATGTGGAACGTGTGCGGGCCGAAGCGCACTTCGGCCGGGCCGTCGCCGCCGCCGCGCGAGACTGACCGGCGCAGGATGTTGTTGACCCGCAGCGCGAGTTCCGCCGGCTCGAAGGGCTTGGGGACATAGTCGTCGGCGCCGAGACCAAGGCCTTTGATGCGGTCCTCCGGCAGCCCGCGCGCGGTGAGCAGAAGAACTGGCACGCTTGAGCCGCGCCGCACGCTTTCAAGCAGCGAGAAGCCGTCTTCCTTCGGCATCATCACGTCGACGATGAGCAGATCGAAATCGAACGAGCCAAGAAACTTCCGTGCTGCGTCCGCGTCCGCCGCAGCGGAGACGCGCGCGCCGCAGCCGATCAGGAACTTCTTCAGCAGCTCGCGAATCCGGGTGTCGTCGTCGACCACGAGGATGTGCGCCGGGCGGGCGAGGGCGTCGATGGCAAAGCCCGTCATTCGCCGTCGTCCCCGGTCTCGGCCAGCGCCGCCAGCACCGCGCGCGCGCCGGCCACCGCATCGGCGCCGGCGAGGCGGAACACCTGGCCCAGTCGTTCGCGCAGCGCGGCGCTGGCGGCGCGTTCGGCTTCGCGGCCCAGCTCGGTCAGCGCCAGCAGGCGTTCGCGGCGATCGCGCAGGCCGGGCGCGCGCACCAGCAGGCCCGCCGCCTCCAGCTCGTTGAGCACCCGCTGCAGGCTCTGTTTGCGGACACCGAGCCGCTCCTGCAGCGCCTTCACCGGCAGGCCGCCGGGCACACCTTCGCCGCGCCGCACCGCCGCCAGCGCCCGGTAGTGGGCGGGGCCAAGGTCGCTTTCGGCCAGCGGGCCTTCGGCGGCGCGCCAGAACCGCCGCGCCGCCTGAAACACAAGCTCCGCAGCCCGGTCGAGTTCATCCTCGCGCAGGTAAAGCCGGGCATCGAGGCGCCCGGAATCGGCAAGCCGATCGGGCGCCCGCGGCGGCAGGATCTTCGGGTTGACAGCCATGTCCGTGCGCGAGAATGGTCGCTTCAGGGCGCAACCTCAAGAGCGCACGGAGCATCCCGATGGAAGAGCCTGCCTACCATGATCGCGACGGCTGGATCTGGAGGAACGGCGAATTCGTGCCGTGGCGGGACGCCAACGTGCACGTTCTTACCCATGGCCTTCACTATGCCTCCGCCGTGTTCGAGGGCGAGCGCGCGTATGGCGGCTCCGTCTTCCTGTCCACCCAGCACAGCCAGCGGCTGCACACCTCGGCCCGGTTGATGGGCTTCGCGCTGCCGTACAGCGTCGAGGAGCTGGACGCCGCCAAACAGGAGACGGTCAACCGCACGGGGCTCGACAGCGCCTATGTCCGCGCCATCGCATGGCGTGGCTCGGAAAAGATGGGCGTCGCGGCACAGAACAACCGCATCAATGTCGCCATCGCCGCCTGGCACTGGGGCGACTATTTCCCCGACAAGATGAAGGGCATCCGCCTGATGATGGCGCCGTGGACCCGGCCCGCGCCGCACACCGCGCCGTGCCAGGCCAAGGCCGCCGGCCTCTACATGATCTGCACGCTGTCCAAGCACGCGGCCGAAAACTGCGGCTTCAACGATGCGCTGATGCTCGACTGGCGCGGCCAGATCGCCGAGGCCACGGGCGCCAACATCTTCTTCGTGCGCGACGGCGCGCTGCATACACCGACGCCGGACAGCTTCCTCAACGGGCTGACGCGGCAGACGGTGATCAAACTTGCGCGCGCGCGCGGCATTGAGGTGATCGAACGCGCCATCTGGCCGGGCGAACTCGCCTCCTTCGACGAGGTGTTCCTGACCGGCAGCGCCGCGGAAATCACGCCGGTGTCGGAGATCGCCGGCATGAAGTTCAAGCCGGCGGCGGTGACCATCGCGCTGCTCGACGATTTCGCGGCGCTCACCAGGCGCAAGAACGCGGCGTGAGGCGCGCCGACATCCTTGCGCTGGCGCTGCTGGTGAGTGGATGCGGGCCGTTGGGCGGGGTGCGCTCCGGCGCCAGTCTGTGCGCGCTTGTCTCGGCGGCGGAAGCGGAGGCTGCGCTCGGCGCCGCGCCACAGACCGCCAATGCCGAAGACGCCGATCACCCGGTCTGCGACTGGACGGGCGTGGCCGCAGATGATGGCCGGCCCCGCACCATGTCGGCGTCGCTCTGGCGGCAGGATGCGCTTCGCCGTAAGGACGCCACGCAATCGGGCGCGCTGTTCTTCGAAACCGAACTGCACGCGCTCGAAAAGGACTTTCCGCGCACCCGCGTGCTGGGCGGCATGGGTGACGCTGCGGTGTTCGGCTTCGGCGCCATCGAGGACGAGCGCTTCACCGGCGGCATCATCGTCCGCAAGAACGGCGATGTTTTGCTGATGCGCATCGACGGCAAGGATCCGGCCGCGTTCGAAGAGGTCACGCGGCTCATCGTGGCGAAGATGTAGGCGGCGCCCAGTACAGCGACGGCGGCGCGCCTTCGAACAGTTCGCCGAGGCGCTCTCGCGTCGCCCTGGATACGCCCTCCGGCAGCGCATCGAGCGCAAAGAAGCCGCGCTCGGCGATCTCCCCGTCGGAGGCCGTCGGGCAGGGGCGCCAGTCCGTGATGCGGTAGAACACGACGTGATCATTCCGGAATCCCGGCGCGTTGGAATACACCCCGATCAACGTCGGCGGCGCGGTGATCTCGACGCCACCCTCCTCGGCCATTTCACGGGCGAGCGCATGGGCGGTGGTCTCGCCGCTCTCGACGCCGCCGCCGGGCAGGAACCAGCCATCGACGTAGGTGTGACGCACCAGCAGCACCCGGCCGTCGGCATCGGTCACCAGCCCGCGCACGCCCAGCGTCATGCCGCGGTTCAGTCGCCACCAGAACCGGAAGAGCGGGGTGATCAGTGGCTCGAGGGCTTTGCGAAGGGGAGACATGGCGACGCGGCGCTATCATGAGCCTCGTCAGCGCGGAAGAAGCCCGCTAGAGATCGCTGACGCACTTCAGGGGTCTGGCCATGGTCGCGGTCTACGTTATCGGCATCTTCGTTCTGGTGGTTTTCGCCCTGAACATCGTGGACTTCGGCCGCATCGACTGAAGCGAGCGCGTCAGGCGCGGGCCAGCGGAATACGTCCCCAGAACGATCCACCCATCCCCAGCCAGCCCTGGCGGTGCGCCCAGTACACCGGCAGAAGCGGCTCGATCAGGCCGCCCAGCAGCAGCGGGGCCAGCACGTATTGCTCGTTGTAGTGGCGCGCGGAGAACTCCTCCACGTACTCATGGGGCAGCATGATATCGTGAATGTGCACGATCACGCCCGGCGGCAAGGACGGGATGATCTCCAGGAAGAGATAGACCACGTCCGACCCGTTGAAGGCGTAGTGCGAGCCGTCGATGAACAGGATGTCGCCGGCGGCGAGGTCCTTGAAGATCGCCGGATCAGCCTCCAGCACGCTTTTCAGCTCGATGCGATCGGCGACGGCCGTGATGTCCGCGCGCGGCGCCGGATCGATGCACGTCACCGTTGTCGTCAGTCCGGCGTCGATGATGGACTTGCGCGCGATGTGGGTGGATCCGCCGCTGCCGATCTCGATGATCCGCTTCGGCTTGAGATCGGCCACCAGCGCGTAGTGAACCAGCGCGTCCGCGCCACTGAAATGGCCGCCGCCAAGCGCTGCGACAACCGGTTCGATCTGTGGCGCACGCGCGGCGATGCTCCTGGCGAGCGCTTCGATGTCGGCGCGCTTGGCCTCCACGAGCTTTTCGATCGGCGCAAGCGTGTGATCAGGCCCGCGCGGGATCAGCATCCCCGCCGGCTTGATTTTGATGATCGCCACCGGATAGACTCCGGCCACCATGTTGTAGGCGTCTCGTATGCGATCGAAGAGCGAGCGAGAGTATCGGTAATTCAGCATCATCGCGTGGTATCGCGCGGCCCCTGACCTTGGCAAGAGCCGGGTCTGGGCGCAGACGGCTGATGCGATTGCATGTCTCCCGTCTGATTGTCCCAGGTGTCGCCGGTTTCCGGCGCGTTGGTTGAGGCGCCCGATGCCGCGGACAAGACTGCGCGACCTCATGCCGAAAGGCCTCTACTGGCGGACGCTGCTGATCATCGCGGCGCCGGCGGCGATCCTGCAGCTGATCATCACCATCATCTTCCTGAACGATCACTGGGAAGCCACGTCCAAGCGCATGAGCCAGGCGGTGGCGGCGGACGTGGCGCTGGTTATTCAACTGTACGAACGCGATCCGACACCCGAGCGCTTCGCGAGCATCCGCGCCATGGCGTGGCAGCCGCTCCGGCTCGACATCGCGCTGGAGCCGGCGGGGCCGCTGGAGGTGGACCGCTGCCGCGCCTATGGCCCCGCGATCGACCGCTACCTCACGCGCTCGCTGGAGCAAGAACTGGTGCGCGACGTCTGGTACGATTCCACCTGTCCCGGCACACAGGTGAAGGTCCGCATTCCCATCGCGGACGGCGTGCTGACCGTGAAGGCGTTCCGCGACCGGGTGCAGGCGCGCTCGGGGCCGTTGTTCGTGCTGTGGATCACTGGCGCCACGCTCTTTCTCGTCATTGTCTCGATCCTGTTCATTCGCAATCAGGTGCGCCCGATCGAAACGCTGGCCGAAGCCATGGAGCAGTTTGGACGCGGCGAGGATCCGGGTCTGTTCAAGGTGCGCGGCGCGCGTGAGGTGCGCCAGGCGACGTTTGCGTTCTTCGACATGCGCAACCGCATCCGCCGCCACATCGATCAGCGCGGGCAATTGCTGGCGGGCGTCAGCCACGATCTGCGTACACCGCTCACACGGCTCAAGCTGCAGTTCGCATTGATGCCGCCGTCGCCGGATCTCGAAGACGCCAAGCGCGACCTCGCCGAGATGGAGGCGACGCTCGAGGAGTATCTCACGTTCGCGCAGGGCCAGTGGTCGGAAACACCGGAGGTCGCCGACATCGGCGCGCTGGTGGCCGACGCGGTGGCGATGGCGGTGCGTGCTGGCGCCGACGCCACGCTGGTGCGCGCGGGCGATCTGCATGCACCAGTGCGTGCGGGCGCCATACGGCGCGCGTTGATGAACCTGATCGATAACGCGGCGGCGCACGGGGAGCGCGTCCGTGTCAACGCGCATGCGGAGACCGACGCGGTGTCGGTGGACGTGGACGACGACGGCCCCGGCATTCCCGACGATCTCTACGAAGATGCGTTCCGCCCGTTCTCAAGGCTGGATGAAACGCGGACGAAAAACACCAAGGGCGTCGGTCTCGGTCTTGCGATCGCGCGCGACGTGGCGCGCAGCCACGGTGGCGACGTGGTGTTGTCGAAGAGCCCGCTGGGCGGATTGCGCGCGACGCTGCGGTTGCCGGTGGTGGTGACTTGAGTCCAATGCTGGCGCGGACCGCGCGATTGACCGAGCGGATATTTTGGGTTCTGGTGACGCGTTCAGTCGTTCGGGGGACTGCATGCGATCGTTACTCGCCGCCGGTATGTTCATGGCGCTCGCGACCGCCATTTGCGTCGCGCCAGTGCATTCTCAACCGGCAGCGCCGGCGACGGTCGCCGCCACGCGGATCGCGCTGGTCGTCGGCATCGGCGACTACAATGATGACGGCGACGTGCGTGACACCGATCGCGCGCAAGCCGATGCGGCGGGCTACGTCACCGATCTCCCCAATGCGTTGAACGACGCGCAGGATGTGCAGGCTAGCCTGCGCGGGCTGGGCTACGATGTGACCTACGTGCGCAATCCAGAGCGCGACGTCCTGCTGCAATCGATCCTCGGCTTTGGCGCCAAGATTCGCGCGGCCGGTCCCGACGCGAAAGTGGTCATCTTCTATGCCGGCCACGGCATTCAGGTGGATGGGGTGAATTTTCTCATTCCAGCGAAGGCGCGCATGCCATCGACCGATTTCTCCGCCATGCCGTCCATTGATGCGCAGACGCTGATGAGTCAGTACGCTACGCCGCTGAACGAACTGCTGCAGCGGCTGCAGGCGCGCAGCGACAACGGCATCAACCTGCTCATCCTCGATGCGTGCCGTGACAATCCCTGGGACCAGCGCATGACCGGTGTCGTCTCGCGCGGCGGTGGCGGGGCATCGCGCGGGTTGGCGGACGTGCCGGTGGGAATGCGGCGCACGATCATCGCTTTTTCGACCAAGCCCGGGGACACCGCCGCCGATGGCGACGGTCGCAACAGCCCCTACACCACCGCGCTGGTGCGCTGGATGGGGCAGGGCAACACGCTGCCGATCACATCGATGCTCGGCCGCGTCGCCGGCGAGGTCGAACAGATGACCGCGCGCCAGCGGCAGCGCCAGATCACCCACGTTTCCTATCTCGGTAACGTGGAGGACGCCTGCCTGGTGAGCTGTGCGCCGTCGGAAGCTGACACCATCGCGCGCCTGCAGAACGCACTTGCCGCAGCGTTGTCGCCAGCGACGTTGCGCACGGTTTCGCTGACCGAACAGTCGGCCGGGCGCGGTCGCAGGCAGCAGGAAACCGCGCGGCAGGCCGCAGGCGCGCTCGACGGCGGATTTGCCGCCGCCACCTATGACACCGCCGACGACGGGCTGGAAGTGGCGCTGCAATACTTCCGGAACGGCGGCACGGTGGCCGCGCTTGAACGCGCCGTCGTCGCCAATGACGGTGAGGCGCTCTACTTAATGGGGCTCACGAAATGGTACGGACTGAGCGGCCAGCCGATCGATCTGCCGGCCGCGCGCGAGCTGTTGCGGCGCTCGCTGTTTCGCGGATTTGCGCGCGCGTCGCTAGCGTACGGCTCGATGCTGTTCAGCGGCGATGGCGGACCGAAGAACGAAGCTGAGGCGGTGAACTGGTGGCGGTCGGGCGCAGACGCGGGCTACGCCCCGGCGATCGACCGGCTGGGAAACTACTACGCGTTCTCCGCGCCTGCGGCGGAGCGTTCGTTTACCAAGGCGCTGCCATACTTCGAGCGCGCCGCCGCAGCTGGAGACCCGGGCGCGCAGGTGCAGGTCGTCGACTACGACTGGTACGGTCGCGACCGACCCAAGAATCCCGGCGTCGCGCTGGCGGCCTACGAGCAGTTGGCCTCACGCGGCAACGCGGTGGCGATGACGCGTCTTGCGGACGCCTACCGGTTTGGCACAAACGTGCCGAAGGACCCCGCCCGGGCGCGACAATACTTCGAACGCGCGGCGCAGATCGGCAGTACCGACGCCGCCCGCGCCCTCGGGTTGTGGCTGGAGGCTGGAGGCGAAGGCGTCACCGCCGATGCGCAGGCGGCTGCGCCCTACCTCCTGCAAGCGCAGCGCGCAAGCAACGCTCAAGCAAGCTCGCAGCTTGCCAAACTGCTGATCAACAAGACTATCGCGGAAATTCCTGGCGTCGACCCCGTAGCGCTTGCGGTGTCGGCCGACGAGCGCGGCTATCCGGAGGGTCTGGGCGCTCTGACGGCCGTACTGCGGGAGGGCAAGAACGGATGGGAGAAGGATCTGAAGCGGGCGGCGGAGTACGCTCGGCCCGCCTACAGACGCGCGCTCGCGCGCCCGCTTAGCGAGGATGGCGCATGGCCTCTGCACACCAGGGGGTATGCCTACGCCATCCAACTTGCACTGACTGCGGAGGCAATCGCGCCGGAAACGCCGACCGAGTTGGCAGACCTCAATCGACTCTGGGGTGAACTCGGCAAGGGCATGAAGCGCTTCACGGTGCCGGTTGATTTCAGCGGCGTCAGTCACCCATTCCACGTCTACATCTGGGATGCGCCGAACGCGCCGGTGCCGACGGATGCGCAGTTCGACTGGGTGGAACAGGCGCGCGGCGGCCGGGTTCCAGAAGACGTCCGTGAGTCATTCCGGAAATTGTTCAAGATCGCCAAGGACAACAATGTTTCTTTCCAGGATCTGTGCGTCTATGCGCTGAACGCCGCCCAGCAGACGCCGCCGCCGCCTGAAGCGGCGGTAACGGCGGCGTCGCCGGAACTACTGGCGGCGGCCAATGAAGATCTCCGGCGCGCGGAGGGCTTGCTGCGGCAGAACGATCCCGTACGGGCCATCGAAAGCGCGACATCATCGATCCAGAAGGTGCCGCAATCCACCGCCTACGGGTTCCGCGGCAATGTCTACGAAACAAGGGGCGATACTGATCTGGCCATTGCGGATTTCGACACCGCCGCCCGGCTCGCGCCGACCAATGCGTCGTTCCAGAACTCGCGCTGCTGGGTGCGTGCCGTCGCAAACCGCGATCTGACAGTCGCTCACACCGCGTGCGATGAAGCGCTCCGCCTCAAGCCGGGCGAGGGCGATTTCCTCGACAGTCACGGACTGGTGCTGTTGCGGCTCGGCAATTTCCAGGAGTCATGGAGCGAGTACAACAAGGCGGTGCAGGTCAACGCCAGCCGTGCGACCTACCTCTACGGACGCGGCATCGCGGCGCTGCGGCTTGGACGGACGGCCGATGGGCAACGCGATCTGGCGGCGGCGTCGGCGCTCGATGCCAACATCGCAAAGACCTATGCCGATTTCGGTGTGACGCCGTAGGGTTTCACTGTTTGCACGCCGTCGCGCGTCAGTCCGGCTGTTTGCGGGCAAACCCCAGACGCTCGCTCCACGTCTCGGCTTGTCGCAATCCCTTGTCCAGCGCTGCCATGGTCTTCACGAAATCGCCGTCCTTGTCGTCGCGCCAGGCGCTGTGGGCACGGGTCAGCACCACCGCGAGGCCCTGCACCTTGGCCGCGCCATCGACGCCGTCCACGCTTTCGCCGGCCAGGGTCAGCAGCCAGCGTGCGGTGCGTCCGGCGCGGCCGAAAGCCGACGCGATCGCCACGCCGTCGCGGCCGTCTTCCAGCGCGAGCAGGGCGGTGCGATGCGGCTCCATGGCTTCAAAGCGCTTCATCGCCACATCGAACACACGATCGCGCAGACCCTGGGTGCGATCGACGGCGGTGACGCCGGCGGCGGCGGCGCGATCGAAGTGATCGTCGAGACTGTCAGCCGCGTCGGCGGGACTGAAGCCGGCGAGGGACGCGGCCTCCACTTTCGCGGCGTCGGCGATGTCGAAGATCGTCACTTCGCGCCACGGCTTCGCGCCGGCGATCTTGAGCACGCCTCGCGCAAACGCGGCGCGCGCGGTGGCGTCGGGGCCGATCACTGGGTTTCTGCGCCCCGGCCCAGCTCGCGCGAGCGCTGTGTCGCGGCGGCGACCGCGCGGCGCATCACGGGGCCGAGCCCGTCACCCGCCTGCAGCACGTCGAGCGCCGCCTGCGTGGTGCCGCCGGGCGAGGTGACCTGCTTGCGCAAATTGGTGGGCGTTTCGCCGCTCTGCAGCATCAGCGCGCCGGCGCCGGCGACGGTCTGGCGCGCGAGGCGGCTGGCGATGTCGCGGTCGAGGCCCTCGGCCTCGGCGGCGGCGGCGAGCACCTCGGCGAGCAGGAACACGTAGGCGGGGCCGGAGCCGGAGACGGCGGTGACGACATCCATGAGACGCTCGTTGGGGATCGATTCCACCGACCCCAGCGGCTCGAGCAATTGTTCCGCCAGTTCCTTGTCGTCGGCGCTGCACGTGCTGGAGGCGACGTAGGCGGTGATGCCCTGGCCGATCTGGCCGGGCGTGTTGGGCATGGCGCGGATCACGCGGTCGGTGTCGAGGGCGCGGGCGATGGCGGAAATCGTGACGCCCGCCATCACCGAGAGCACCAGCGTGTGCGGGCCGACGAAGGCTTTCGCCGAGCCGGCGATCTCCGCGAACATCTGCGGCTTCAGCGCGAGGACCACGACATCGACAGCCGCTTCGTCGGTCGGATTGAGCACCGCGCCCGCCGCGTCCAGCTCCCGCTCCAGCGCGGGATCGAAGTTCGGTTCGACGACGGTCAGCGTCAGCCCGCCACCCCGCTTGATCGCGGACAGCCAGCCGCGCACCAGCGCGCCGCCCATCTGGCCGGCTCCGACCAGGGCGACGGCGGGTTGCTCCATGTCAGGCCTCTCCGGCGGTCTCGAACAAGGCCGCGAACGCGGCTTCCTCGGCGGTCTTACCATCGTTCAGCAGGAAGCCGAATGCCGGATAGAACCGGTCGGCGGCATCCATGGCCGCAGCAAGCAGGGACTGGACCTCGCCGGCGGCGATCTCGCTGCGCCCGATCATCGGCAGGGCGTGGCGGAAGACGATCGAGCCGTCATCGGCCCAGAGGTCGAAGTGGCCGAGCCAGAGGTTTTCGTTGATCTTGGCGATGAGGTGGGCAACTTCCTTGCGGCTGTCTTCCTCGGCCATCAGGCCGAAGGACACCGTAAACAGCATGGCTGGGAGTTCCTCGCGCCAGCTGAAGTAGCCGACCGCCTCGCACCACTGTCCCTTGAAGCCGAACTGCACATCGCCGTCCTCGGCGCGTTCGCAGGCGAACCGGTCGTCCTCCTGCATGACTGCCTCGACGACGTCCATCAGTTCGTCGCCGGCTTCGACTTCTTCGTCCAGATACAGATCCATTGCGCGCCTCATGGGTCGCGCGGGCCAGCCGCGCGGAAGACGGACCGATGAAACCGACCCCGCAAGAACGGGACCGCTTCCATGACTTCCCAAGGTCCGCGCATCGCGGGCGCGAATCGTTACCCCAGTCCAAAGTATGGAGCGCATGGTTAACGCACAATGGACGGCCGCAGGTCCCTCACAGTTGCGCGCGGCGGCGCGCTCAGCTGGCGGCGACCGGACGCGACCCGAGATCGCTGAAGAACCGCAAGAGGTAGCCGTCCGGGTCCGGCACGACGAATTGCCGGTGGCCTCGCTCCGTCGCATCCTGCCGGTACCACCGCTCTTCAAGGTCGATGAGTGGCGTCAGCCCCGCTCGAATGACCTCGGCGTGCAGGGCCGCGACGTTCGAGACACGGATCTGCA
Source organism: Hyphomonadaceae bacterium (assembly GCA_031414315.1). GTDB lineage: Bacteria > Pseudomonadota > Alphaproteobacteria > Caulobacterales > Aquidulcibacteraceae > VFBF01. The sequence continues at coordinate 10,836 of JANNVF010000189.1, forward strand.
GGTTCACGCCGCGTCCGAACGGCGCCTCAAGCGGGGCCGTCCGAAAGCGCCGTCCGGGTCCCGTGGCCTGCTGCAGCATCAGGTGCGCGCCCTCTCGCTCCAGGTAGGCGAAGCACTCCTCACGCCGCTGCGCCAGCACGACGAAGCCGAACACCTCGACGTAGGTCCGGAGCGCGCGGTCGAGACTGGTGACGTCGAGCTCCGGGACCAGACAGGGCGATTTGATTTCCATCGTCGTGACCATAACCTCTTCAACGGGCTTGGGTGACGCCACGCCAACCGACTATCCTGCTCCAGACAAAAACACATCAGGAGGGTGAGATGGGCGCAACGCTGCCGAAGGTCTGCATCATCGGGGCAGGGCCCAGCGGGTTTTCCACAGCCAAGCGGCTGAAGGACCACGCCATCCCGTACGACTGCTTCGAGGCGTCCGACGACATCGGCGGGGTCTGGTACTTCAACAATCCGAACAACGAGTCGGCCTGCTACCAGAGCCTGCACATCGATACCTCCAAATGGCGCCTGGCGTTCGAAGACTATCCGGTGCCGGCCAGTTGGCCAGACTTCCCCCACCACGCGCAGCTGCACCAGTACTTCAAGGACTATTGCGACCATTTCGGCGTGCGCGAGACGATCACCTTCAACACGCGCGTCACCAAGGCCGAGCGCACACCCGAAGGGCTTTGGGCGGTAACGCTCTCTAACGGAGAGACGCGCACGTACGACGCGCTCGCCGTCGCCAACGGCCACCACTGGGACACGCGCATCCCGAGCTATCCCGGCACGTTCGACGGCCCGCACTTTCACAGCCACAACTACCGCGACCCGTTCGATCCGGTGGACATGCGCGGCAAGAACGTCGTCGTCGTCGGCATGGGCAACTCGGCGATGGATATCGCGTCAGAACTTTCGCAGCGGCCGATCTGCAAGAACCTGTTCGTCTCCGCGCGCCGCGGCGTGTGGGTGCTGCCGAAGTACATGCACGGCGTGCCCGCGGACAAGGCGCTGCTGCCGGCGTGGTTGCCGCGCGCCATCGGCCTCGCGCTCGCGCGCAACGCCATCAAGGGCGCGATCGGCGACATGGAGACGTATGGCTTGCCGAAGCCCGATCACAAGGTGCTGGAGGCGCACCCTTCGGTCAGCGGCGAATTCCTCACCCGCGCCGGCTGCGGCGACATCAAGATGAAACCGGCGATCAGCGCGCTCGAAGGCAAGCAGGTGCGCTTCGTCGATGACAGCGTCGAGGACGTGGACGCCATCATCTACGCCACCGGCTACAACATCAGCTTCCCGTTCTTCACCGAGAACACGCTGAAGCCCGACGATGAAAACCGCTTCCCGCTCTACAAGCGGATGATGATGCCCGACGTGAAGAACCTCTTCTTCATGGGCCTCGCGCAACCGCTGCCGACGCTGGTGAATTTCTCGGAGCAGCAATCCAAACTCGTCGCCGCCTACCTGCTCGGCCAGTACCGCCCGCCGGCGCCCGACGAGATGAACCGCATCATCGCCAGGGACGAGGCGTACTATCTGGGCCCGTACTACAAGGCCGCGCGCCACACGATCCAGGTCGACTTCAACCACTACTGCGCGGATCTGAAGAAGGAACTGGCGAAGGGCGCGGCGCGGGCGAGGGATGCGGGGAATGCGCTGCCGGTGGCGGCGAAGG
>JANNVF010000190.1:0-5940 GCA_031414315.1 Hyphomonadaceae bacterium
TGCCCCGGTGGAGCAGGCCATCGGCAACGTCGGCGGATTCCTGCAACGCGCCTCAGCGTGATGGCGCTTGCCGTAAAATCCCTATATCTTGTTCAGCGTGGCGTCCTGGAATGGAGCGCCGCGCCCACCCGAAGCCACCACAGGAGAGTAGTATAGTACGTCGTCCCATGGCAGCGCCGCCCCCCTCGAAAGACGGGCCGCGCGTAAACGATGAGATCCGCGCACTCCGCGTGCTGCTGATCGACGCTGAAGGCGAGAAGCAGGGAGAGATGCCGACGACGGCAGCCCTTGAAGCCGCCGTCGAAGCCGGTCTCGATCTCGTCGAGGTCGCCCCGAACGCCGAACCGCCCGTGGTCAAGATCATGGACTACGGCAAGTACCGGTTCGAGGAACAGAAGAAGAAGGCCGCCGCGCGCAAGAACGCCAAGGCCGTCGAAATCAAGGAAATCAAGGTCCGCCCCGGGATCGACGAACACGATCTCGAAGTGAAGACGCGCGCGATGACGCGGTTCTTCGAGGAGGGCGACAAGGTGAAGGTCACGCTCCGCTTCCGCGGCCGCGAACTCGCCCACACCTACCTGGGCATGGAAGTGCTCGACAAGGTGCGCCGCCACTTCGAAGGCATCGCCAAGGTCGAGCAGGAGCCCCGCTTCGAGGGCAAGCAGGTGATCATGGTGATGGCGCCGCGCTGATCGCGCGCGAAATTTGTATGGCGTTTTTGACGCCATACAAATGGGTCACCAAGACCATACAAATCCACTGTAAAAGTGGACAAACGGCGGGGCGGTATACAAACCGGCCCGCCGTTTTTCACAAGTCACTCGTCGATGGCCTCGACGCCCTGCCGCTTCAGTTCCTTGAGGCGATCCCTCATCGTCTTGAGCTGTTCGGCGCTGTGCCCCTGCCATTCCGACACCTCGCCGATGACCCGCAGCGGATCACGGGTGCGGTAGGACTTGGTCGGATTGCCGGGGAATTTCTTGTCGGTGAGGTTGGGGTCGTCCTCGATCGGGCCGGTAGGCTCCACGATATAGATGCGCTCACGCCCGTCACCGACCGCAAGCTCGGCGCCCCAGGTCGCCGCCTCAAGCGTGGCGCTCAGGTACACGAAGTTCGCCTTGCGACGACTGCCGTAGTTGGAGGTATGGCCGGGCGTGATCAGGTCGCCGTGGCGAAGATCCGCGCGGGCGCCGTGGTAGAACGTTGGGGTGGCGTCTGCGGTCATCGTGTGCGTCTCACCGATACCGTGCCGGGATCGGCGACCAGCACGCGCACGTTCACGTCCGGCAGCTCGGCGACGAGGTCATCCAGCCGCGCGGCGCCGGCCCACCACCACGAGGTCGTAGCCGTCCGCGCCAAGCCGACGCGCGAACGCGCGGCCGATGCCGGAGGAGGCGCCGGTGACAAGCGCCAGGCGTCGGCGTCCCTCGGAACCTGTTCGCTCGTTCCTTGGCGGCTCCTCATTGTGACGTGTCTGGTTCAGCGAGGGTCAGGGTTCCGCGTGCCGGGCGTTGCGCCATGCGCTGTGCGAGACGCAGCAGTTCGGTGGGTGAATTGATCGCGCAGTAGCGGGTTGTGAGGATGCTTAAAGGGTCTCCGTTCCGCATGCGCCCGCGCGGGCATTCCGTCTGAAGATCGCTGAACGTCGTTATCCTGCCTTCCGCATGCGGCCGGGAGAGCAGCAGGTAATCGCTTCCCGGTCTTGCGCCGAGTTGCAGCGCCCACAGTTCGGTTTCGCCGTTCTCCACCTTTGTTGTTCCGAGCAGCACAAAGAAGGCCGGCCTGACTTCCGCACTGGCGAGATCTTCTCGCCGGTCCGCACGCCCGACATTCGCCCAGCAGTGGAACACGCCGTAGTTGGTCATGCTGAACCATTCGGCGTCGTCCTCCCCATCGGCGTCGCGAAGCGCCCAGTCACCGAACGGCACGCGGCTTTCGCAGCCGAAGTCGTCGGCGCTCTGAAAGGCGCGCGGCCATTTCTCTGTCGTCGCTTCGCCGAACAGCGGCAGATCGGAACGGATGAAGTCGTTCGCCATCGGCGCGTCCGCGTCAGGACGCGCTTCGACCGGCGACCAGCAAAGCGGTAGAAGCGCCGCGAGGAAAAACGTGAAGGGTCGCGCCAGGGTCATTGCAAATCCTTGGGCATTAGCCGCGAACGTTGTCGCGGGGTCAAATGACGCGGATTGCGAAACGCGCGGTCGGCGGTAGTCTGGAGCCATGCCCACCCTCTCCGGCTATTCCGGCACGCCGCTCCTGAAGAAGCTCGGCTATGACGCCGTCGCTGCGAAGGGCGGCCGCGCGCTGCTGATCGGCGCCGAGAAGGGGCCTGCGGAACTCGTCGCGTTCGATGGGTTCGCGGCGCGGAAGCTGGCGAAGACGGCCGCGAAACCCCCGGCCGGGGCATTCGATCTGATCCACATCTTCGAGACCGACTTCGAAAAGCTCCGCGCCGCGCTGCCGCTGTTGCGTGCGCGGCTGACGCCGGCGGGGATGATCTGGGTGTCGTGGCCGAAGAAGGCGTCGAAGGCGCCCACGACGATCACCGAAGACCTGATCCGCACCATCGCGCTGGGCAAAGGCGGACTGGTCGATGTGAAAGTCTGCGCGGTGGACGAGGTGTGGTCAGGGCTGAAGCTGGTGATCCCGGTGAAGCTGCGCTGACGCGCCGCTTCGAACAAATCGCGTGTTCGCGCGTTAGCGCTTCATGCAGACGATGACCGGTCAACCTCTCCCGCCCCAGGAAGCGCCCCCGCCGCCGATGGACCCGACACCGGGGCCGCCGCCGGACGGGCCGGTGGAGCCGCAGCCGGACGTTCCTGAACCGATCACCCTGCGCGCGCGCAGGCTGGTCGGCATGCGCTTGTCCGTATCGCGCTAACGCGGCGCGTCCCACGCCCGTTGTTGTCCGGGCGATCCCGGGCGGCTAGGCTTGGACCTCGTGTTTGCGAGGAAGCGTCATGCGGACTTTCTTGATCGTGCTCGTGGTTCTGGCCGTGCTCGCATTCCTGGGCCTCAGGATGATGGGCTCGAACATGCCGGCGGAGATGGGGGGCGAGTCCGAGCCGGCGCCATCCACCGACGTCACGCAACCCGGCGCGCCGACCGTGACCGCTACGCCCGTTGTCGTGGAGATCGATCGCACGCAGCCGCGCCAGCCCGCCAACGGCGGCTCGGCCGTCCTGTTGTTCACCGATGCGCCGCAGGCCGCCGAGCGCAACATGATCACCTGTCTGAACGTCTGGAACCTGATGGATCCGGCCACGACGGAGGAAGTGCGCATCGGCCTGCGCAAGTCCGAGGACGGCGTGGTGGAAGCGCTGCGCCCGCTCTACTGGCTGAACAGGACGGCGTTGCCGGCCGGCGAGCACGACTGCAGCCAGCTGATGGCGAACTACGATTTCCCGCGCGCCAGAACGGTGCGCGACAAGTTCGGGCTGACTGACGCCGGGCCTTACTTCGTCGTCTCCCGCGCCGATGAGCAGGTGGCGGCCGTCATCGATCTGACCGGCCGCAGCGACCGCGAGATCGCCGATCTGGTGCGCTACTTCCGCGACGGCTTCGCCTACCAGAACGACATCTGGGATCCCGCGCGGAGCGAGGTCACGGCCAGACGCGCGCAGATCGCCAGCTTCTTCGGAACCCGGTTTCGCGAGAGCTTCGTGAGCGCGGTCGGCTCGATCACCAGCCCGGCCGTGCGCGTTGGCTGCCGCCTGGGCGATCTGGCCGACGCGCCCTGCACATGAGCTGACGCGCGAAATGTCGGACGTCCGTCGGGCCGTGCGTCCTTGGGGGGTGGATGCGCATCGTCGCGCGCCGGCACAAGGAGAGACCCCATGCGGTTCATGATGCTGATGTACCCCGGTCCTGCGGCCGAGACGGAAACCTCACCGGTTCCGGAAGGCCCGGAAGGCGCCGCGCTGCTGGAGGCGATGATGGCCTTCAACACCCGCATGGTGGACGCCGGCGTCATGCGCGGCGGCGACGGGCTGAAGCCAAGCCGGAACGGCGCGCGTGTAAAGTATGGCCCGCGCGGCTCCGTCACCGTCGTCGACGGGCCGTTCACCGAGAGCAAGGAAATCCTCGGCGGCTACTGGCTGATCGAGGTGGCCTCGCTCGCCGACGCCATCGCCTGGGCGAAACAGGCGCCGTGCCCCGCCGGCGAATGCATCGAGATCCGCGAGATCTACGAGTCCGAGGATTTCGGCCCCGATGTCGCGGAGAAGGAGCGCGTGCTGATCGAGAAGATGTCGAAGGGCATGACCTGAGGCACGCTACTTCGAGTCTGTCAGCGCGTGCGCGAGCCTCTCGGTGAGCGCGGGCCCGGTCAGCGCCGGGTCGCTCGACGCCGCGCGCACCAGCCAGACCTGATCGCCTTTCAGCACCACGATCTGCGTCTGGTCGCCCTTGGCTTCCAGCGCGCGGGTGGCCTTGTCGCCGAGACCGTCCACCGGCTCCACCGGGAGGTCCGTCAGCGCATCAACGCCGGCCACCAGCTTGTCGAACATCGCCTGAGCCGTCGCCGCTTCGGGATCGTTGCGCATGCTCGCCGGTGTGAACAGCGCCGCGTCACCGATCACCACACCGTCCGCAGCGCGCCAGCGGCACCCGCCCGCCGTCGTTGCGAACGCCGGATCGACTTCGCTCTCCACGACGCGGGCGAACACCGCCTTCGTATCCGACACCATCGCGCACACGTCGGCGCCGCCGGCCTGCGATGCGCCCGGCGTGCTGGGTCCGCAGCCAAGCAGCAAGGCTGCGCCGGTGACGACAAAGATCAGGGAGCGCATGCGGAATCCTTCAGGTCGGCCACTATGGGGCGGCAGCGATAGCGCTCAGATGCGGCGGCTCTCCTGCCGGGCCAGCAGGTAGACGCCGAGCAGCAGGAAGAAGGCTGAGACGCCAAGTCCCAGATAGTTGCCGTAGACAGTTGCCTCCGGGTGCCCGGTCATGAATTTCGCGAAGGCGTCCTGCAGGTAGGGCAGGCCCGCCTGGGCGGCATTGCCGGCCTGTTCGCTCACCTGCGACGGCAGTTGCGGCGCAGCTCCCATGTCCGGCGCAAAGCCCACGATGCCGAGGAAATTCACCGACGTGAACGGCGGGAAGCGGTCGGGCGCGGAGGTCACGTGCGCCAGGAACGCGATGAAGAAGATACCCGACACCGCCACGAAGAACCGCGAGCCGACCAGCGTCTGCGCGGCGTGGCCGAGCCAGGCCGGCGTCGCCCGGATCGCGGACCGGGTGTCCTGAAAGGTCGATGCCATCGGGGCCTCCGCTGCTGGCCGGGACTATAGGGCCGGGAAGGCGGGCGGTTCAATCACGCGGCTAGTGGGGAATGATCAGCGCCGCAATCAAGACAAGGAGCATGAACCCCAGCGCCCACCGGGCGATCGTGGCAATCGACGTTTCTTCCCATTTCGAGCTGTGTCTTGGCATCGCGCGCCTCGCCCTGTTGGCTGGACGCTAGGGGGTCACCGCCGGGTCGTCATGCGCATTCACGTAGCGGAAGATTTGCCCGCGTCAGGGCGTCGCCGGGCCGGCGTATTCCCCCAGCGCCCAGCGGCCGGCAAGCATCCGCCCGTCGGGAAACCACTCAGCACCCAGGCCGCTCGGCAGCAGGTTCACCAGTTCGCCCTCGTACCGGCGGCCATCGGCGTAGGTGAGAATGGCGGGCTGGACCTGCGCGTCGACCAGCCATTTGCCCGCCACCTGCGCGCCGCTGCGCCAGCGGTAGACCCCGAAGCCCGACCGGCGGCTGGCGAGGAACTGGCCCTCGTACTTCTCTGCGCGGCCGACGTTGTTGAGGTTTTCCGCGAAGGTGTAGACGCCCTCGCCGGTGTATTCCGCCCCGACCAGATAACCCGCGAATCGGTCTCCCGCGCCGAGGTGCGGCAGGTCGAAGGTCACTACGCCGTGGCCGTTCTGGCTGCTGATCCGCCACTC
>JANNVF010000191.1:0-8202 GCA_031414315.1 Hyphomonadaceae bacterium
CGCGCGTCGTCAGCATGCGCGGCAGGTACACGAGCCCCGCGAACGTCATCGCGAAGTAGAGCCACACGGCATACAGTACGGAGCGGATCGCGATCATGCGGCGGGCGGAACCTTCGGCGCACGGTCCTGTGTCAGCATCGCCTCGCGCGCGCTGATCAGCAGGAACTTCACGTACTCGCCGCCGAGCCTTGTAGCCGCGCCCGCGTCGCGCTTCCAGCCGCCCGCGTGTCCGTAAGAGGTGGCGACGGGGTAGGCAATGAGCTGCGTCGCCGGCATGGCCACACGCAATTCAGCGAGGCTGCGTGGCATGTGATAGTCGTCGGTGACGACGATGATGCGGGCAAAGCCGTTGCGCTCCGCCCACGCCGCCGTTTCAGAGGCATTGCCGAGCGTGTCCTCCGCCTGTCGGCCGAGGTCGACGCAGCACGCGATGAGCTCTGCCGGGCCGTTCAGTACGGCGTACACTTCCTTGTCGGCTACCCGCGCATTGACGCCCGAAATCAGCAACCGCCGCCCGCGTCCCTCGGACAGCAACTCCATCGCCGTGGTGAGCCGGTCGGTCGTGCCGCCTGTGAGCGCGACGATGGCGTCAGCTTCCGGCAGCGGCGTTGGCGGCGCGGAGGCCTGCACACTGCGCGCAAAGCTCAGGTAGCCGAGGCCGAACGCGGCGATGAGCGCGGTGAACACCGCAAGGAGGGCGCCGCGCAGCCAGCTCATCGGAGCCTGTCTGCGCGGTCGTAAGCGCGGGCCGCGCCGGCGCGTGCGCCAAGCGTCGCCGCCGCCGCCGCAACGAGCGGAGCAAGGAGGACGAGAGCTGCCTCCATGGAGGTGATGCGCGCTGCCATGCCCTGCACAGATAGGGTCTCGCCCATGGCCATGAGAACCCCCGGCGCGGCAAGCACACTCGCGATTGCCGCGGTGACGCCCGCAAGAAAGGCGAGTGTGCAGGCGCCGCGTCCATACGCGGAGAGACTGTCGCCGCGCGTCCCGCCCAGCTCCGCCGCCAGGGCGGCGGCCACGCCGCGCGCCAGGGCCGCCGCCCTGAACAGCAGGGCGATCGCCAGAAGGGTTGCCGCCACGGCAGAAATCGCAGCGTACTCCGCGACGTCCGCGATGCGCGTCGCGCGCGTATCGGCCGGCCCCGCGCCATAGAGTTCCGCGCGCACACCCGCGCCGCGCAGGTCGGCCTCGATGCGCCCATCGGTGTCGGCGCTGCGGCGCACTTCGATCAGATGCAGCGGCGGCAGGTCTGCTGCGTCCACTGCCGCGCCGCCCCATTGCGCCAGCAGGCGCGCTGCGCGCGCGCCATCCATCGGTTCCGCAGTGATCACGCCGGGCGTGCGGCGCAGTACTCGCGCCGCGGTAGCGACGCCCTCCGGGGTGGCGGGGGAAAGCACACGCACTGTCAAGGCGCCACTCGCCCGCGCCGCGTCCGCGCGCACATGGGAGCTGATCGATCCGCCGGCAAGCGTAGCGCACAGCGCGACAGCCGCAAGCAACGCTGTCGCGATGAACAGTCCGGCGCCGTCGAACGACACGCGCATCATGGCGGCGCCGCGCTGATTGCGCCGCCGTCGAGCCGCCAGCGGGTGGCGGGCAGGGCGGTGAACATCTCCGGCGCGTGGGTCGTGATCACCACCGTGGCGCGCTGGCGCGCCATCTCCGACAGCAAGCGCAACACGCGCCCCGCCGTGTCGCCACCGAGGCCCGCGAGGGGATCGTCAGCGAGCACGATGTCGGGTCGCGCCACGAACGCGCGCGCGATGGCGGCGAGGCGGCGCTGCACGTGGGAGAGCCCGCGCGCCGGTTGGTGCGCAATGCCGGTGAGGCCGAGATAGGCGAGCATGTCGGCCACGTCGCCGCGCATGGCTTCGGTGACCGGTGCGGCCAGCGTCAGCGGCGCCATCACATTGTCGAGCGTGCTCGCATCGTCGAACAACAGCGGGGTCTGCGCGATGTAGCCGATCCGCCGTTTGAGCGCCGCACGCACGCGCGCTGGCAGCAGGGCCACATCCGATCCCAGGAGCAGCACCTTGCCGTCGCGGGGCGCCAATGCGCCGCGCAGCAGGTGCAGCAGCGTCGTTTTGCCCGCGCCGGCGACGCCATAAACCACTGCGGTGGCGCCCGCCGGCAGGTCCAGTGTGGCGCCGGTGAGAATATCGGCGTCGTCGCCATAGCCCGCCGCAACGTTTTCCAGCCGGATCGCCGGCGGCGGGGGTGCGGGCGGGGTCAGGTGAACCCGGGTGGGGTCTGCCCCGGCGCTGGCCAGGGGAGGGCTGGCCATGGGGGGCGGGTTCAATGGACTTTCCTTGTCGAATCAGCGCAGTCACGAAATCTAAACCATCCCGGTCAAGAATCCGTAACCATGATCCTCACCTGTCCATCGTGCGCCACGCGCTACTATGCCGACGACGGGTCAATCGGGGCCAACGGCCGTTCGGTGCGTTGCGCCGCTTGCACCCACTCCTGGTTCATCGAGCCGCAGCTCGTCCTCAGTGACGCCGGCCTGCAGGCGTCGGAGCAGGAGCCGCCGCTCACCCGCGAACGCGTGGAGCGCATGCGCCGCGCGGCCGCGACCGCCAATGCGACACCGCTGTCGGCGGCCGGCAAGTTCCGCGCCCAGCAGGCCGAACGTCAGCGGAAAGACCGAGTCCGCGCCGCAGTGATCGCCTGGAGCGCCACCGGGATCGCGCTGGCCGCCACCACCACCAGCGCCGTGGCGTTCCGCGAGGATGTCGCCAAGGTCTGGCCGAAGACCGCCAGCGCGTATGCTGCGGTCGGTCTCGACGTGAACATCTACGGCCTCGAGTTCGTCGACCTGCAGGTCGAGCACGTCTATGACGGGCCGGAGCCCGTGCTGGTCGTGCGTGGCGCGGTGACCAACCTTGGCCGCGATGACCGCCCCGCGCCCGTGCTGCGCTTCGGCCTGCGCAATGCGCGCTCGGCCGAAATCCAGCACGTGCTGGCGCGGATGACGAGCCCGCACATTCCGGCTGGCGGGGCTGCGCCCTTCGAGATCCGCATCGAGAACGCCTCGATGGACGCCGCCGATCTAGAGGCGACGTTCGCGTCCACAGCGGAAGCGATCGGCTTGCCTGCGAATGTGGCTGCCCTGGCTGCTGCAACGCCGCAGGATGCATCGCTCGATCCGCCGATGGCGGAAGGCGAACTTATGCTCGATCCCGTGATGCACGCGGTTGACGACGCTGCGGATGCTTCCCACGACGGGTTGGCCCCTCGCCTCAGCGAGCCGTGGCCCACCAATGAGGATCATGGCTGAGCGTATCGACGTCCTGATTGCCGAGCCGGAGATCGCAGCGCGGATCGAAACGCTGGCGCAGACCCTTGCCGACACCATCGATGACAGCTGGACGATTGTGCAGTTGCTGCAGGGCGCCGGGCCGTTCGCCACCGACCTGATGCGCGCGCTGGCGCGCCGCAACATCCACCCGATCCTCGATTCCCTGTGGCTGGAGAGCTACCGCGACGAGAAGGTCTCGTCCGGTCGCGTCGTCGTGCGCGCTGACATCTCGCGCAAGCTGGAGGGCAGGCCGGCGCTCGTCATCGACGACGTCTACGATTCCGGCCGCACGCTGGCGTTTGCCTGCGCGCATCTGCTGACCAAGGGCGCGACGCGCACCGTGACGTGCGCCTTCATCCGCAAGCCGAGCGCCGCTGGCTTGCCCATCGATCACGTCGGCTTCGACGCGCCGGACCGGTATCTGGTGGGGTACGGCATGGACGACGCCGGTCGCTATCGCGGGCTGCCTTACGTGGGCGCGCTGGATTAAGCGCGCAGCGTTTGTAACGGCCCTCTCGCCGCGCTAACCTCCGGCAGTCGGAGGGCGTTCGATGCGGTGGGTGATACAGCTTTGCGCGGTCTGGATTCTGCTGAGCGCGGCGCCGGCGCATGCGCAACGCGTCGCCCTGGTGATCGGCGAAAGCGCCTACCGCACGGTCTCGCCGCTCGCCAATCCGGGCGCTGATGCGAACCTTGTCGCCGCGGCGCTCGCGCGTTCGGGCTTTGACGTGCGGCTTGGCCTGGATCTGGACAAGGCGGGCCTCGAAGCCGCGCTCGATGATTTCGCGCACGATGCGCAGCAGGCCGATGTCGCCGCCGTCTATTTCGCCGGGCATGGCTTTGAGGCCGGTGGACAGAACTGGCTCGTGCCGGTGGACGCGGCGATCCGTGGCCCTGCCGATCTCGCCAGCGCGGCGGTGCCGTTCGAACTCGTGGCGCGCAGCCTTGCGGGCGCCAAGGTGAAGGTCGTGGCGCTCGACGCCTGCCGCGACAATCCGTTCGCGGCGCGCGCCACCGAGGGCGGCACGATCCATCGCGGGCTCGCGGAAGTGGAGCTCGATGGCTTCGTCATCGTCTATGCGGCGGCGGCAGGCTATGTGGCGCTCGACGGGCAGGGCAACAGTCCGTTCGCGCTGAGCTTCGCGCGCTGGATCAGCGAGCCGAACGTCGATCTGCGCCTGCTTGCGGGGCGCATTCGTGACAACGTGCTGGCCACGACGAACGGGCAGCAGCGGCCGTTCGTGTCGGCGAGCCTTTCGGGAGAAGCCACGGTGCTCGCGCCGGTCCCGGCAGGACGCGTGCGCAACGCGACGACTACCCGGCAACGGCCGTCGAGCTATTTCGAATTTGTGCGCACCATCCACGATCCGGCCTGTTTCCAGACGGGCGATGTGGAGTGCGATACGAAGATATTCAACGTGAGTGGCGACCGCATGTTCACGGTCGAAGACGATCGCAAGATGCGGGTGTGGGACGCGACGGGCGCCACGCTCCTGCGCACGGAATCGCTCCCGGCGTACGAGGGAAACGCCTTCTCTGCCGCCGGCAAGGCGATGGCGTTTTCAGGGGCGGAGGAGGAGCGCATCGGGGTCCATACTCCGATAGATGTCATCCCCCTGAACGGTCGGCGCACCGGCGGCAGCATCGACCACGGCTCGGACAACCCTGTGTTGCAAACGATCACCGGCTCGCCGCCCGTCGCGGTGTTCAGCTACGACTGGTGCACCATCGGCATGATCGACCTGCGCACGTTCAAGGCGATCGGCGAGGCGGTCTGGCCGACCAATTGCGGCGGCGGGATCACCGTCAACTGGGCCTTCGGCGAGGAAGATTCGGATCGACTGATCGCCAGCGTAAAGCAGGGTGATCTGTGGGCCGTGCTGTTGCTGTCGGCGCGCACGGCGCGCGTCATCTGCGAGGTGCCCGGGCAGGCGCCGGACGCTGCGCTCAATCCCATCGGCGGCTTCAACGTGGCGAACCAGAGGGGTGGCGTGGATGCGTATGACGGTCAGTGCCGCAAGTTGCGTACGGACCAGTTGCACCGCGCCGAGATCAAAGGCGTCTATCCCTTCGACAATACCCGCATGATGTCGCACTCCATCGATGGGGTCGTGAAGGTGTGGTCGGCAGCGCGGGGTACAGTGGAGCGCGAACTCACCGGCCTTGCGCGCGGCGCCAGCATCCAGCACGTTCTCTCGGACACGGGCGCGGTGCTGATCCTCAACGAGGACAAGCATCTCTATCTCTGGACTGGCGAACGGCGCCTGGGAACGTACATCGGTCCCTCCGCGCCGGTATGCTACGGCCGGCTGTCCGAGGACATCAACACGCTCTATGCGCTGAGGTGCGACGGCGCGCTGGAGGTGTGGCGCCGCCGCTAGAAGCGTTCAGCGCAGCCGCACGCCGAGATGCGAGATGGCGTGGACGAAATTGTTGGGCGCGATCTCGATCTCGCCGGTCCATTCCGCGCCGGGAAAGCGCGCCAGGATCTGGCGATAGGCTTCTTCAAGCTGAATCTGCGCCACGCGCTTGCCAAGGCAGACGTGCGGGCCGTAGCCGAACGCGATGTGTTTGTCGGCGTTCGCGCGATCGACGCGCAGCGTGTCGGCGTCCTCGAACACCGCAGCATCGCGGTTGGCCGCGCCGTACCACATGACCACCTTCTCGCCCTCGGCGATCTGCTGGCCCGCCACTTCGACGTCCCTGGTCGCGGTGCGGCGCATATAGATCACCGGGCTGACCATGCGGATGAATTCGTTCGCAGCGTTGCCCAGCAGTTCCGGCTGCGCGATCAGCTTCTGCTTCTGGTCAGGAAATTCCGTCAGCAGTTTCATGGCGCCCGACAGCGTGTTGCGCGTCGTGTCGTTGCCGGCGAACACGATGAGCAGCCACGAGCCATCGAGATACTCGTCGGGCAGCACGTCGCCCTCGAGCTTCGCGGCGGCGATCGCGCTCATCAGGTCATCCTGCGGATCGAGCCGGCGCTTCTTCAGCATGTCGAGGCCGTAGGCGAACATCTCGTCGACGGCGGCGTTGAAGTCCTGGATGAAGTGCATGAGTTCGACGGTCGGTGTAATTCCCCCCACCCGCTGACGGATAGCGAGATCTTGCGCGCGCTCAAGGAAGTGCATCCAGTTAAGAAACTTGTCGCGGTCGGCTTCGGGCACGCCGAGGATTTCGCAGAGCGTGAAGAGCGGCAGTCGCGACGAGAAATGCTCGACAAGATCAAGCTCGCGATGCCCCGCCATAGCGTCGATCAAGCGCGTGGTTTCGTCCGCCACGCGCTGCTTGAGTTTGTTCAGGTACGCCGGCGTGAAGAAGCGCATGTGCTCGCGCCGCAGTTCGAGGTGCCACGGCGCATCCATGTTGATCATCTGGTCCATGGACGCGCGTCCGAGCTTCGGGTGCCCCATCTCCGGCTGCGGCGTCGCCATCAGGATGCCGCCGCTCTGCGAGGAGAATGTCTCCGGATCGCCGTTGACGCGCATGACGTCGGCGTACCGCGTCACCGACCAGAAGCCAGGGCCGACAAGTCCGGGTGCGTAGTCTTCCGTGTGCCAGCTCACCGGCGCACGCTCGCGCAGCTGCCGGTAGCCGTCCCACGGCTGGCCTTTGGTGAACACCGAACCATCGGTCAGAACGACACCCTCGGGCGTCGGGAAGGCGGGCGTGAACGCGGGGCCGGGTTTGGCTTCGCGCGCGGTCTTGCTGATGAGTTGCATGGGACGCCTCCGACAAGTGCGAGCGCAGTGTTGCAGTCTGCGTTAGCGCGTGTCCTTACGGAAGGACAACACGCACGTCACCGATATCCTGTTCGTTGCGCCGGGAAGTCTGTAGATTCCCGGCGTCATTGTCGCCGCCGGCGCGCCTCGTGCGGCAAGCAGAAGGGCCGTTCGCATGGCAACAAGCACGCACGAAGTCGCGCCAGGCATCTTTCGCTTCTCGACTTTCGTTCCGGAAATCTCGCCGGACGGATTTACATTCAACCAGTTCCTCATCCGCGGTGAGGAATCGATGCTCTTCCATTGCGGTCACCGGGCAATGTTTCCATCGATCCTGGAGGCCGTGCGGCGGGTGATCGATCTCGACCGCCTGCGCTGGATCAGCTTTGGTCACGTGGAGGCGGACGAGTGCGGCTCCATGAATGCGTGGCTGGGCGCGGCGGCGCACGCGCAAGTGGCGCATGGGCAGGTGGCCTGCGACGTTTCCCTCAACGACCTCGCCGACAGGGCGCCGCGCGCGCTGGCGGACGACGAAATCATCGATCTTGGCGGCAAGCGGGTTCGCTTCCTCTACACGCCGCACGTTCCCCATGGGTGGGAGGCGGGCGTGTTCATGGAGGAGACCACCGGCACGCTGTTGTGCGGTGACTTGCTCACCCACACCGGCAATGGGGCGCCGGTGACGGAGGGCGACATCGTCGGCCCCGCGCTGGCGGCCGAAGGGATGTTTCACGCGATGTCCACGGCGGCGAACACCGGGCCGACGCTGGAACGCCTCGCCGCGCTTGACCCGCGCACGCTCGCCTGCATGCACGGCTCATCGTTCAGTGGCGATGGCGGGGCGGCGTTGAGGGCATTGGCGGCCGGTCTGTCTTAGGCGATTGCGCGTCTACGACCCCGTGAACCGGTCCAACAACCTGCGCAGATACTCGCGCTCCGCTTCGGGGCGTTGGGTGTCTTGTGCACGACGGCGGAGTTCGTCGAGGATTTCGCGCGCGCGCTGGCGTTCAGTGGCGGTGGGCACCGAGGTTTCGTTGCCGCCGTCGCCGGCCGCGCCCATCTGCCGGCCCAGCGGATCGCGCTCGCCGCCAGCTTGCGGTTCGCCTTGTTCGCCGGTCTGGCCCGCGCGCTTGGCGGTGGCTTCGTTGGACATACGTTCGGCGCCGCGGCGCAGATCGC
>JANNVF010000192.1:0-2074 GCA_031414315.1 Hyphomonadaceae bacterium
ATACGCTTTGCCGCGACTGTTGAACGCGTGCGCATATTGCGGATTCAGCGCGATGGCCTGGGTGTAATCGGCGATGGCGCGGGCGTATTCGTGCTGCGGGCCGTACTGATAAGCGTTGCCGCGATTGTTGAAGGCGAACGCATATTGCGGATTGAGCGCGATGGCCTGGGTGTAATCGGCGATGGCGCGGGCGTAGTCGTGCTGTGGGCCGCCCTGATAGACGTTGCCGCGGTTCAAGAAGGCTTCCGCCAATCGCGGATTGAGCGCGATCGCCTGGGTGTAATCGGCAATGGCGCGAGCGTAGTCGTGCTGCTGGCCTTCCTGATAGGCGGCGCCGCGATCTAAGAAGGCTTCCGCCGATCGCGGATTGAGCGCGATCGCCTGGGTGTAGTCGGCGATGGCGCGAGCGTAGTCGTGCTGCGGGCCGTTCTGATAGACGAGGCCGCGGTTCAAGAAGGCTTCCGCCAATCGCGGATTGAGCGCGATCGCCTGGGTGTAATCGGCAATGGCGCGAGCGTAGTCGTGCTGCGGGCCGTTCTGATAGGCGTAGCCGCGATTGTAGAAGGCGATGGCCATATTGGCCTGATCCGCCCACGCATTTTGGATCACGGCTGTGCAGCCCCCAATTCGCACCTCGGGGCCATACTGTTTGTTTTGGTTGTTGCAATATGCCCATGCTTGGTCAGAGGTCTGTGCGGAGGCGTTAGGCGCGCCCGACACCCCCAATAGAAATCCCAACGCCAGTGCGATGAGCGAAGTCGAAAGAGTTCGCCGCAGAGATTTACGCCCCATGACCCATCCTCCCGTCGCCGATGCTCCGAGAATTGCGGCAACTCTCAAATCTCGCCGCTCGCGCCCTGCTCGTTCGACTGGCCGACGCCCGACGGCGAGACCGTGCGCTCATTACTTTGCGCACACCACAAATATTGACCGCGCTCCCTAAGATAATCTGCTGACGACCGCGTTGGGCCGATGGCGGAATTGGGCCAGCCCTGCCCGGACCGCCATATTGTGACGGATGGCCGGGCCGCTCAACAGCGGCCATCCCCGCCTCCCCGCCCGACCTGGCCGGAGATCGCCGAAGTCGGTCATCCGCAATGACCTCCGATGCCACTCAACTCGGTGTCGATGGAACCAGGAGCAGGGCAGTCCCGCGTGTCCCCTATTGCGCACCCACTTCGGGAATCTTCAACAACTGCGCCGCAAAGAAGATCACCGCCTCTCGTCCGTCGGCGTCGTTCACGGGCGCAGTGATGGTTGATTGGCGGTCGAGGCTGTCGCCGAAGCTCATCACCACGCCCCTCGGGGCCGGGAAATCGATACGGCCCACCAGTCGTCCATCCCGCGCGATGGTATAGCCGGACGCGACGCGCCGTCCCGTGCCTTCACGATTGGGATCGACGCCGAAGGGCAGAGCCTCGTACTCCACGCCGCCATAACGCATCGACGCGCGCAGCGCATTGTAGCGATTGTCGTGCGCATCGGCATCCTCGACGGTGACTGAGATCATCGCGTTGGTCGGCGGCATGAACGGCGGCAGGACCACCTCGAGAGTGGACTGCCCGGCCGCTCCATCCGGCTCACAGGAGTAGAGGCTGCTGGCGCGGTTGAAAAACACGGACCACATTTTGTAGCGCAAGCTGCATTTGCCAGCATTGATGATCGCGCCACCTGGTCCGGCAAAACGATACGCTACGACGGCATGCTTCTTCAGTCGCCAGGGCGCTTCCGGGTCGATGGTGGCGGGGCCGATCTGGTCGACCGTGCTGATGGAGCTGGCATAGGTGAAACTGCCCACGGCGAAGGCCGTTTCCATGAATCTGCCGTTCGCCCTAGCGAGGCTCAGGGTTTCCACCGCCACAGTGTAGGTTGAAGGGTGCGGGGCGATGACCGGCGCCACATGGGGAACCTTGTCGACATCGCCGACGCCGGCGAACCGCCATTCCGGGCCGACGGGCGCATCGATATCGTAACCGCCCATGCGCTGGCCGTCATACATCGCCCAGTAGTGCAGCTGGCCATCCGCCTTCCGCCAGATCAGATCGGCGAAGGAGTCGCCATTCACATCGCCGAC
>JANNVF010000193.1:0-1574 GCA_031414315.1 Hyphomonadaceae bacterium
GCTGCTGCGGGCGTGGCTATGCCGGGCGAGTGCGCCGCTGTCGTTCGTGCCGCCGGTGCAGGCGTGTGCGCCTTGTAGCGCCGGTCTCCAGACCGGCCCGGCCGAGGCGCTGGAGCCTCCGTAGATCGGCACGCGTGACCAACGATGCCGGTCTGGAGACCGGCGCTACGGAGATCACGCCGCGCGAGGCCGCGCGCCGGCGCCGGACGTGTTGGCGCAACAGGCCCTATTGCGCGCGCCGCACACGCACCGCTGCGCCACCCGCCGGCACCTTCATCAGATAGCTGCCCACCGCGCCGCGCTGGATCGTCACGGCGGCGCCGGCGCGTGCGAGACGATTGTCGTCGGTGCCGACCAGCACCCAGATCTGGCCGTTGCTCATGACGAACGACGGGCGCCCGTCGAGACTGCCGCGCCGGCTGATGGTCAGCGCCAGTTCGGCGGTGCTCTCCTGAGCGGCGGCGGCTGCGGGCCCATCGCCGCGGCCGAAGGACGGCAGCGTCAGGCGCGGCAGGCTGGGCAGCGAGAAGCCGAACGCCTCGCGCTCCAGCTGGCGGACACCGGCCGCATCGACGGCGGCAAACTGGCCGGTCGTCTCGGCGGACTTCAGCGCGCCGACCGCGGCGTCGAAGCAGGCGAGCCGGGCAGTGTCGTCGGTGACAGTCGAACAGGCGTAGACCTTCTGGATGACTTCCGGCGACTGCGGGTTGGGCAGCGCGGGCTGGCCGAGCGCGGGCGCGGCGAAGACCGCCAGCACACAGGCGGCGCTGAAGGCGATGGTCGTGGGTAGGCTTGGCGCGCGCATGAGGGTCTCCCGCAATCTTGCGGCGCACTCTAGTGTCCGCCACAGCAATGTCAGCCCGGCGCGGCAGCGCTTGCGGAGAGCACAATGAACTGGATCGCGGACCGACGGGGCGTATTGGGCATGGGCGCGGCGGCGGCGCTGGTATCGGGCTGCGGGAGCCGGGTCATCGGCCTCGATGTGGCGCGCCGGATCATCGACATCGGCAACGGCTCCGAACCGCTCTCGCTGGATCCGCACAAGGCGTCGGGCCAGTGGGAAAACCGGATCATCGGCGAGATGTTCCTGGGGCTGACCACCGAGGGCGCCGATGGCCAGCCGATCCCCGGCATGGCGGAGAGCTGGGAGACCAGCGAGGACGGCCTGACCTGGACGTTCCATCTGCGCGAGGCCGACTGGTCGGACGGCATGCCGTGCACGGCCTATGATTTCGAATACGCGTTCCGGCGCATTCTCTCGCCGGACACGATCGCCGAGTACGCGCAGATCACCTACGCCATCCTCAACGCCCAGAAGGTCAAGGAGGGCACGCTGCCGGTCGACCAGATCGGCGTTCGCGCCGTGGACGAGCGCACGCTGGAAATGCGGCTCGAACATCCCGCGCCCTATCTGCCGGGACTGCTCAAGCACTACACCCACTTCCCGATCCCCAAGCACGTTGTGGAAAAGCACGGCGACGCCTGGATCAAGCCGGCGAACATCCAGGTCAACGGCCCGTTCAAGCTGGAGAAG
The DNA here is from genome assembly GCA_031414315.1 of Hyphomonadaceae bacterium. Classification (GTDB taxonomy): domain Bacteria; phylum Pseudomonadota; class Alphaproteobacteria; order Caulobacterales; family Aquidulcibacteraceae; genus VFBF01. The sequence continues at coordinate 1,535 of JANNVF010000193.1, forward strand.
TGGTGGTCGAACTACGTCGTCCACCTGGTGAAGAACCCCG
>JANNVF010000194.1:0-4554 GCA_031414315.1 Hyphomonadaceae bacterium
GAACCGCTCGAACACGTCCATGGCCCGGTCCTGCGGCCAGCAAACGCCGGCCCGGGCGCGCTCGGCCCATGCGAGCGCCATGTGGGTCTTGCCCGCTCCTTGCGGGCCGGTCAGCGAGAGCACGCCGCTTGGCCATTCCGGCCAACGCTGCAGGCGCGCCCAGGCATCAGCGTTGCTTTCCGTCACCAGCAGCGCGGCCGCCGAGCGATCCTCGAGGAGAAAGCGGAACAGGCGGGGTTGTTCGGCCATCCGCTCCCCTTCAGCGCGCCACCGCGCGCAGCACCGGCCCTTGTGCGGAGTCAGCCAGCGAAAGCCCGAAGCGCCGTAGGGACTCGCCCAGTTGCTCAGGAGACCCCGCGTACAGGAACGACACCAGCGCGCCGTCCTTGGCGATAGCCTCGATGCGGATTTCGGTGATCAGGGAGCCGGCGGCGCCAAGCCCTTCCTTGACCCGGCTCCACTCGGCCATGTCGCGGTACAACGCCGAGACGGACATCTTCGCGCGTTCGGTCTGCGCCATCGCCGGGCGGGCCTTGAATTCGGTCTGCAGCTTGGCGTTCACGGCATCGGCCAGTCGGCGGAACGCGTCGGGCACGCCCACGTCGCCGCCCTGGATGGCCGCCGAAACCTGCCCGCGATTGGTCCGAACTCCGCCGGGCGCAACCTCGATGAGATCGGTGACGAGGGTCGTTCCGGCCACCCGCGCGACCACGAAAATACCACTGGAGGCGCCGACAGCGACGGCGGCGGCCTCCGCAGTCGCCCAGTCGGCGGGGCCAGTCACGGACGAGGGCGCAATGGCGAGCGGCAGGAGCTCGCGGGCGTAGCCGCCCTGCTCCCAGGCCTGACGCCATGGGTCGACGGCGCCAAGCGCTGCGGGCTGGGCCTGGGCGATGACCGGCACGAGCAGCACCGGCGTCCCACGCGCCTCAAGCACCGAGAAGCCAGCGCCTTGCAGCAGGCTGCGCACGCCGACGGCGTCGAACCGGACGGCGAAGCGGCCCAGATACCGGGTGCCGGAGGTGCGGGGCTGTTCCTCCACGTCGAGGCCCCGGACCAGCCGGTCCAGCGTGGCGTCGTCGGGTTGCGGAATCGGCAGGGAGGCCTGCTCGGCGGGGCTGGTCAGCCGGCGTGCGAGCACCGCGAACGCACTGCGCTGCGCCTGCGCCAGACCCTGCGTACGGGCCGCCGACGGGTTGGCCGCCGACTGATCGACGCGGACGCCAGCGACAGTGAACAGGTCCGGCGGCGCTTGCTGGGCGCTTGCCGGGCCTGTGAAGACGGCGCAAAAGGCAGCGCAGAGCGCCAGCCAGCGCAAGATTCTGATCATTTCGGCTTGTCCTTTGTGGGCCGATCCTAGCAACCCGGTCGGCCCACCGAAAGGCCGCCCGCCGAATCCTGCGATACTGATCGCCATGAGCTCGAAATCCTCCCTCACCTACCGCGATGCCGGCGTCGACATCGACGAAGGCGCGCGTCTGGTCGACCTGATCGGCCCGGCGGCGAAATCCACCGCCCGGCCCGGCACGCGAGCGGGCCTCGGGGGGTTTGCCGCCACCTTCGACCTCAAGGCAGCGGGGTTCATCGATCCGATCCTGCTGGCGACCACCGACGGGGTGGGCACGAAACTGAAAGTGGCCATCGATTCAGGCCGTCATGAGACCGTGGGCATCGATCTCGTGGCGATGTGCGTGAACGACCTCATCGCACAGGGCGGCGAGCCGCTGCTGTTCCTCGACTACTACGCCACCGGCAAACTCGATGCGGACGCCGCCGCGATCATCATCAAGGGCATCGCCGAAGGCTGCCGGCAGGCGGGCTGCGCGCTGGCGGGCGGCGAAACCGCCGAGATGCCCGGCATGTACAGCGAGGGCGACTACGATCTGGCGGGCTTCGCGATGGGCGCGGCCGAGCGCGGCACACTGCTGCCACAGCCCGACATTCACGACGGAGACATCATTCTCGGCCTCGCCTCCAGCGGCCCGCACTCCAACGGCTATTCGCTGATCCGCAAGATCGTGGAGCGCAGCGGCCTCGCGTGGGACGCGCCCTCCCCATTCAGCAACGAGACCCTCGCCGAAGCGCTGCTGACGCCGACACGCATCTACGTGAAGGCGTTGTTGCCGGTGCTGAAGACCGGCAAGCTGAAAGGCCTCGCGCACATCACCGGCGGCGGGCTCACCGAAAACACACCGCGCATGTTGCCGAAAGGTATGCGCGCGGAGCTGGACTGGTCGGCGTGGTCGCGGCCGCCGGTGTTTCGCTGGCTGATCGAGACCGGCGCGGCGCCGGAAGAAGATGCGCGCCGCACCTTCAACCTCGGTATCGGCATGGTCGCGGCGGTGGCGCCGGAAGACGCCGACGCCGTCACCGCGCAGCTCGCAGCGGCCGGCGAAACCGTTCATCGCGTTGGCGTGGTGCGCGGGTGACTAAGACCCGCGTCGGCGTGCTGATTTCGGGCCGCGGCTCGAATCTGCCGGCGCTGATCGGCGCGCAAGGCCCGTATTGTCCCTATGAAATCGTGGTTGTCGCATCGAACAAGCCGGACGCGCCGGGGCTGCAGCGTGCCCGATATGCAGGCATCGACACCGTCGCACTCGATCACCGTCCCTTCGGCAAGGACCGCGCGGCGTTCGAGTACGCGCTTGACGCGCAGTTGCGCACGCGCGGCGTCGAGATCATCGCGCTCGCAGGGTTCATGCGCGTGTTCACGCCCTTTTTTGTCGGCGCGTGGGCGCAGCGGATGCTCAACGTCCATCCCGCGCTGCTGCCGTCCTACGTCGGCCTCGACACGCACGCCCGGGCGATCGCGGACGGTGCGAAGCTCCACGGTTGCACGGTGCACTGGGTGACGGAGGGTCTCGACGCAGGCCCGATCATCGGCCAGGCGGCGGTGCCTATCCTGCCGGGGGACACGCCGGAAATGTTGGCGATCCGCGTGCTTGCCGCGGAAGATGTGCTCTACCCGGCCTGTCTCGCGCTCGCCTGCGAGGGCGGTGGCACAGGGCCCGCGCTCCCCGCCGCGCGCGAGATCTTTCTCAACGCCTGGCTGGCCTAGCCGACGATCTCTTCGTCGGTGAAGAAGAAGCGGATTTCGGTGGCCGCGTTGTCCGCGCTGTCGGAGCCGTGCACGCTGTTGGCCTCGATCCCGGAGGAGAAACGCCGGCGGATGGTGTGGGCGGCGGCGTTGTAGGGGTTCGTCGCGCCCATGACATCGCGATAGGCCGCCACTGCGTTCTCGCCTTCCAGCACCTGCACGACCACCGGGCCTGAGGTCATGAACTTGACCAGATCGCCGAAGAACGGGCGGTCCTTGTGGACGTCGTAGAACCCTTGCGCCTGCGCTTCCGACATGCGGATGCGCTTCTGGGCAATAATCTTGAGGCCGGCATTCTCGATCATCGCGTTGATCTCGCCGGTCAGGCAACGCGCCGTGGCGTCCGGCTTGATGATCGAAAACGTACGCTCGACGGCCATGGATGGCTCCGCATGTCGGAAAACAGGAAAAGGGGACGCGCTCTATAGCCGCGCGCCCCGCTTCCGCCAAGCCAGCCGTGCGCTACGTCTAGCCGCAGCGCACCGAGCCCACGCGCTTGTCCGTGCCGAGATGGACGTTCAGGCGGTTGGGGCTGTGGTCCATGGTGACCATGCATTCCGCGCAGATGATGCGGAACGCACGCGGCAGACGCGACCGGTCGATGTCGGCCTCGTTCTGACCGATGAGGTACTGGTACTGGCTCGCATCGCAGGTGGCGGAGCCGCCGGCCGGACGGTTATCGGGCGCTTCGTTGACTTCGATGGCGATGCAGCCGGCAAGTAGGCCGACGGCGGTGGCGAAGATGAGCGGTTTCAACATCTGGCATTTCCCCTTCTGACGCATCTTTTCAGGCCTGCTTTTCCCACCGCCCGGCGGCGGACTCCTTCCAGTAGGCGATCTCGGCGCCGACGTCCTTTGCGGCCTTCCACTGCAACCGCGCATGAACGACTGCCGCCTCGTCACGCCCGTCGAACATCACACTGGCGCGTTCGAAGCCGGCGATGTCGCCCGGTTCGGCGCCGTCGATGAGAAATAGCGCCTTGGCGCCGTTGGCAGCGCCGGGCGCCGAGGTGAGCAGGATGGGTTGCTGTTCCGGCGGATCGCGTCCGTCGAGCCCGTGCGGCAGGAAGGAGTCCTCCCTCCAGGTCCACAGCGCCTGATCGAGCGCGTCCAGCCGCTCCTGCAGCCCGCCGCGCACCACCGCGCGCCAGCCCCGCTGCAGGCATTTCTCCAGCAGCGGCGGCAGCGCAGCCTCAAGCGCTGTGCGCTCAAGGTGGTAGAACCAGAGCGCGCTCATTCCTCGTAGCGGTTAGCCACCAGTCTGTTCAGCAAACGAACGCCGTAGCCGGTCGCCCATGCCGGCGAAGTGGGATCTTCATACGGCGCCGGCTTCCAGGCGACGCCGGCGATGTCGATGTGCGCCCATGGCGTGCCGTCCTTGATGAAGCGCTGGATGAATTGCGCCGCCGTGATCGAACCGCCCGCCGTGCCGCCGGAGATGTTCTTCATGTCGGCGT
>JANNVF010000195.1:0-1643 GCA_031414315.1 Hyphomonadaceae bacterium
CCTGCCCCGCGCCGCCGTCGAAGCTATCGCCCGCCTGAATGATTGAACCGGAGGCGAGGTCGAATGTGTCGGCGCCACCGGTGCCGATGACCGTGTCCTGTCCGGTGGTGGCATTGAACGTCGGCATAGTCGTCCCCGAAACTCTGCCGTCCTAGCCGCAGACGACCCCCTGAGGGGGATTATCCGACAAGCCTCCACAATGCCAGCTCTCACCCCAGCAAAATCGCCCGCGCTTTCTCCAACACGGCGCTCTCTTCGCTCACCACCTGCCGATCCGCCATCGCGATGTGATCAAGGAGTTTGATAAGCTCCTGCTTGCCCGCGTCGGTGAGGATGCTGGCGGCGACATCGAGCAGGCTTTCCAGCGGCGCCAGCGCACCGCCGTCGCGGCAGAATTCGCGGAAGCCGTCGGCGTCGAAGTCCTCCAACAGTTCGACGGCCTCGGTTTCGGCCACCGTGATCTCGCGATCGTCGGTCTTGTGATCGGCAAGCACCATGTGTGCGAGAAGCTGGCCAAACAGGTTGTTGAGCTTGTTTGCGTCTTCGTCGCTGTCGTCGTCCGGGCGCGCGCCGTACGCGATCCACAGGCGCTGCACATGCTGGGTGAGTTGCTCCTCGGCGAAGCGCATGTCGTCGAGCAGCGCGCTGGCGGGGGTCGCGGGATGGAGCCGTGCGCTGATCGCGCGGTCGTCGGCCACGCGCGCCACGGGCACATTGAGCGCACGGATGCGTTCCGATGTGCGCGGGTGCTGGTCGGTAGGGTGGGAGGTTTCGTGCAGCAGCGCGTCCTTCACCAGCTCCGACATGCGCAATGTCTCCACATCGAACCGGACCCGTTCGGCAAAGCTCAGCGACAGGTTGCGCATCACGCGCCCGCGCTGGAGCCGCTGCACGTTGATCTGACCCTGCAGCGACCAGACCTGCGCGAGAATGAACATCTTGATCAACGCGGCGGCGAGATCGTCTGGGCTTGAAGCTTGGGCGCCCTTGGCGTCGGCGGCGAACTCGCGTTCGCGGCTGACAGCGGCGGCGTTGCGGTGAAACAGGAACGCCAGATACTCCAGTCGCTCTGCGGCCAGGACGCCGAGCAGATTTGGCATCCGCAAGATCGGCCGGCGTGCGGCGGCCACCGCTTCCTCAAGCCCGCGAAACGCCGGCGCGAACGCCATGGAGTACCGCGTGTCGTTGCCGCTGAAATGGCCGAGCTCATGGCCGATCACCGCGCGCAGCTCGCCCACCGACAGCAGACGCAGGCACGGCAGCGACAGATACAGCGTCTCGCCCTTCAGCCGCACATCACCCAGCGGGTGCAGCGGCGCGTTGGTGGCGAAGAACGACAGATCCATACCGAGCACCACATGTTTCGGGGTCTGCGCGTCGATGCTGCGCGCCACGTCATCGACGAAGGCGAGCACCCTGGCATGATCAGGCGCGTGCGCCTTGAGCCCGACCACCCGCAGCGGCGGGGTCTGGAACATGCGCACCACAGCGCCGCCGAAACCGATCACCGTGAGCGCGCCGACGAGCGCCAGCGCAACTGTCCAGAACGTGGTGGAGCTGGCGCTGAAGCCCGCATCGTCGCCGAACCCGTGGGCCCACACCACGCCCACGGCCAGGATCACGTCGGCGATCACGAACCCGGT
>JANNVF010000196.1:0-3480 GCA_031414315.1 Hyphomonadaceae bacterium
CGAGCGGCGTTACAGCACCCGCGCGCACGCCGTAGTTCTGCGACAACCGTGCGGCGTTTTCGGGCGTCGTCCGAAAGCCAGTATCTACCATGCCCAGGGGATCGAACAGGCGCGACTTAAGGTAGGACTCGAACGACGCCCCCGACGCCCGTTGAATGACAAGACCAAGAAGATCGGGCCCGACGCTGTATTCGTACCGCGTGCCGGGATCTGCGCCGAGCGGCAGCGTTGCGAGCCGCGCGCCGAACTCGTCGAGCGACTGCGGTGCGGCCGCGCGTGGCGTTGGATCGCCGGGTACGAGCACCGCTTCGGCATACAGGGCGGAGAGCGGCGAACCGCCGTTGATCGCATAGCCGAGGCCCGCCGTGTGCGTGAACAGGTGCGAAACCAGCATCGGCGTGCGAGCGGGCCGTGTCGCGCCATTCTCCAGCACCTTGAGCGCGCCGAACTCGGGCACGAAGTCCGCGACCGGCTGCGTCAACGAGAGCTTTCCCTCCTCCGCCAGCGCCAGCGCGGCGACGCCGGTGATGGGCTTGGACAAGGAGAAGATGCGCCACAGCGTGCGCTCGTCCGCCGGCGGCCCGTCAAACGCCATGGCGCCGAAGCTGGAAAAACGCGGCGCAGCGCTGCCCTGGCGGATCGCCAGCGCGACACCGGAGACCTTGCGCGCCGACACGTAGTCCGCAAGCAGCGCCGACGCCCGGGGCCATGTCCGGGCCAAAGGCCTGGCCTGCGCGCCGGATGCGAGCGTGGCGGCGGCCAGACCGAGCAGCACGGCGCGCCGGTCGGTGGTAAAAAGCGCGTGGCGCATGGATGGTCCCCGTTCGGATGCGACGCCTAACGTCAGCGCGGGAAACTTCAACCCTCTTCGCGCACCGGACGCGCGCCCGCTTGCACCCCGGGGCGGCGCCCGCCAGTGTGTGACCTTCGATGAAGCTTCCCGATTTCTCCGTGTTCAGCCACCGCGCATTTGCGCGCTTCTGGGTCACGCGCGCCACCTACGTGCTGGGCTGGCAGATCCAGACCACGGCGCTGCTCTGGCACGTCCACCAGCTATCGCTGGCGGCGGGAAAGTCGGAGAAAGAGGCGGTGTTCGCGCTGGGGCTCGTCGGCCTGTTCCAGTTCGTGCCGCTGTTTGCGCTGTCGCTTGTGGGCGGCCAGCTGGCCGACCGCTACGACCGGCGGCTCATTCTCGCGGTCTGTTACGCCGTGAAGCTGGTGATCGCGGCAAGCCTCGCCGTCGCAACCGCGATGTTGCCGGCTGCCGTCATGATCAATGTGATTTTCGCCGCCGCCATGGTCAGCGGCGCGGTGAACGCGTTCCAGCCGGCCGCGGCGCAATCGCTGCTTCCCTCGCTCGTGCCGCGCGCGGAGCTGCCACAGGCGATCTCGCTCAACTCGCTGGCGTTCACGACGAGCAGCATCGCGGGACCGTCGATTGGCGGCGTGCTGCTCGCGTTTGGCGGCGCGCACCAATCCGGCGCGCAACTGGCGTTCATCGCCAGCGCGGTGCTCATCGCCATCGGGATCTATGCGCTGATGGGCGTGCACGCGCCGAAGCGCGAAACCGTGGAGACGCGCCCGACGCTGGAGCTCATCACCGAGGGCCTGCGCTACGTGCGCGACAACAAGATCGTGCTGGGCGCCATCTCGCTCGATCTTGTCGTGGTGCTGCTGGCCGGCGCGCAGGCGCTGGTGCCGGTGTTCGCCGACCGCATCCTGCACGTGGACGACGCAGGCTACGGCCTGCTGCGCGCGGCGCTGGCGATCGGCGCGGGGGCCACGGCGCTGTTCATCTCGGCCTATCCGCTTCGCCGACGCGTCGGGCGATGGATGTTTGCGTCCACGTTCGTGTTCGCCGCCGCGACCGTCGTGTTCGGTGTCTCCACGTCTTACTGGCTGTCGTTCAGCGCACTGGTGATCGCCGGCGCTGCCGACATGATCTCCGTGCAGGTGCGCCAGAGCCTCATTCAGCTGGCCACGCCGGAGGCCATGCTGGGACGCGTCGCGGCGGTGAGCTTCATCTTCATCTCCGCGTCCAATGAGCTGGGCGACTTCGAAGCTGGCGTGATGGGTGCGCTGTTTGGACCGGCGCTCGGCGTCGCCATGGGCGGGGTCGCGGCGTTCGCGGCGGCGCTGCTGTGGATGCGGCTCTTTCCCGCGCTCGCCCACGCCGATACGTTCGAGGACCGCGTTCTCGAGAAGAGCCGCGAAGGCGCGGCGCCGGGCGAAGCGGAGGCGACGACGTGACCGACACACGCATTGCGATCGCACCGGCGACCACGCCCACCGACGTCGCCGCAGTCGGAGACCTATTCCGCGAGTTCGTGTTCCGCATCGGTCGCGAGGAAGGCATCGACGTCGGCTACCAGGACTTCGCCGGCGAGATGGAGACTTTCCCGTCCCGCTACGAAACGCTGCTGCTCGCCCGGGTCGACGGCGCCCCGGCGGCGGCGCTGGCCCTGAAGCGCCTCAGCGCGGATGAATGCGAAATGAAGCGACTCTACTGCCGCGATGCGTTCCGAGGATTGCAGCTCGGTCAGCTGCTCGTGGCGCGCTTGATCGAGGACGCGCGCGGGCGGGGCTTCCGCCTCATGCGCCTCGACACGCATGCGAGCATGACCCACGCCATCCGCGTCTACGAGAGCTTCGGCTTCCTGCCATCAGAGCCGCACAACGCGCCCGGCAACCCCTGCACCATGTTTTTCGCCAAGGCGCTTTGACGGCGCGACAATCCCACACTGACTGCTAACCGGCTGAGTTCATGGACCTGCGAGCTCATAGGTCAAGGCCTCAAGCTCAGCGAGTTGAGAGTCATCCAAAATTTGGTTGTTCGGACGATACGTGTACCAAAGGGTCACCGCTCGCCGCCACTTCGCATGCTTGTCGCCGAGCAGAGACTCTGCTTCCAACGCTGAAAGGAGGGCTACATAGTCCCGTCGATCAATCCGGGCAAACTTGGCGCGCGTGCGTCCGTCAATTTTCGGCTCGGACGCGATTTCCTCTAAACGCGCTCTGAGCTTTGCCCACAACCCAATTAACTTTGTCCGGATGGGCGAGTTCGGATCCATTGCGCGACCCGACGGCGTCGCTAGCGATCGCACTTCCTCTTCAGCTAGGTCGTCGGTTTTCGCTTGAGCAATCGCCTGGTTCTGTGTGACCGCGCTGAGGAGCGCATTTATCTCCACGAGCTTGTCGGACATCTCTGCGGTTTTGCGATCGACCGTATCCGCTGCGCCAGAAATCCGCGTCACAGCCTGCTCGAAGGTCGCGACCCCTCGACGGGTCACTATGTGGAATACGATTGGTGCAAGGAAGGCAGCAAGTAGCACCGACACGACTCCCGAAGCGGAAGAGACGAGTTCTGCTTGTGCCGGCGTGACTGTTCGGAAAAATTGTTCGAGAGCGTCCATTGTCCCTCCCCCTAGATAGACGACAGCTCAACCAGGGGCCAAACGTCAAGGGAATCCTTGACGTCTG
>JANNVF010000197.1:0-9676 GCA_031414315.1 Hyphomonadaceae bacterium
GCGCGCGCCGCCGCCGGCAGTTCCCCGCCGCCGTCGCGCGTCTCGTAGAGCGCGGCTGCGGTGACCAGCACTGCCTGCCGCAACGCCGCCGGGCACCCCTCCGCCGCCTCGCCGTAGCCCGCGTCGTACTCGATCTCGATGCCAGCTATGGGGAGCGCCGGTATCGGATGCGCCAGCAACCAGACCAGACCCGCATCCGGTTCGAGACGCGGCGTCTCGCTGAGCGCCGTCATCGCACCCGTTGCGCCGACGACGCGCACAGCGTGCACGACGACAACGGGCGCAAGCACAAGTCGCGCTGCATCGCCGTGTGGCGCCCACCCGTCACGAGTCTCGACGATCCGCCGCGTGATCAGCGCGCGCCCGGTGAAGACCTCCACCGCTTCGCGCGCCACACGGACGATCTCCGCGATGAGCGCATCCTCCGCGTCGTGATCGACGCGGAGGTAGAGCTTCGCCGCCGCGAGCGAGACAGGCTCGATCGCGGGCGGCTCGATGATGCGCACCGCCATTACGACACCGCGAACTTCATCAGCTTGATGGCGTCGAAGTTCTGTACCCCGCCGCCGACGCGCTTGGTGACGTAGAACAAGACATACGGCTTGTTGGAGTACGGATCGCGCAGCACGCGGACGCCCGCGCGGTCGACGATCAGGTAGCCGCGCGCGAAATCGCCAAAGGCGATGGCGTACGCGTCCGCCGCGATGTCCGGCATGTCCTCGATCTCGGTGACGGGATAGCCGAGGATGGTGGAGCCTGCGCCCTGGAACTCCGGCTGCCAGATGTAGCGGCCGTCGGCGTCCTTCAGCTTGCGTATCGCGGCGACCGTCTTGCGGTTCATCACGAACCGCCCGTTCTGGCGGAATTCCGCGCGCGGCGCGTAGGCGAGGTCAAGCAGCTTGTCGACCGCATTGCTGGCGGGAAATGCGCCCGCAGTGCCGGTGGCGATGTACCCGATCTTGTCCCACGCATGACTTGCCTCGGCGATGATCGTGCCGGCGAGAAAGCCCTTCGGCTTGTTGGTCCCGTCGCCGGTGATGAACGCCGCGCGCTCCTGCGCCGCGAAGGCTTGCTCCACTTCCTCCGCGATCCATTCCTCGATGTTCACGTAGGCGTCATCGAGCAGCGTCTGCGTCGCGGCCAGGTTGGCGTAGAGTTCCGCCGTGGGAAAATCGAGCGACGTCAGCGTCGGTGTCGCGGTGGCGGTGCGCGTGCCGGTCTCCGCCGCCCACCCTGTGCCCGAATGCGTGATGGACACCGGCTTCTTGAACACGGTGGCGCTCGTCGTGCGCACTGTCGCGATGGAGCGCATCGGCGAGACTTCACGCAGACGCGCTTCCACGAGACGATCCAGTTCTGGTGGTGCCACATAGCCACCGTCCGCGCCGGAGCCGACCGACAACGCCTTCAGTTCCAGCTGCGCCAGCGTGCTTTCATCACCGCGCCGCAGGTACGACATCCATGCCGCCTTGTGCTCCGACACCTGCGCATCCTGCGCGAGCGCTGGGCGGCGCTGGCTGAGCGCCAGGCGTTCCAGCGCCGCCTTCTGCTCGATGAGCGCGCGATCGATGCGATCGACTTTCTCTTCGCTCAGCACATCGGCGCGACCGCGCTCCAGGGCATCGAGCCGCACGTCGTTGGCGGTCTTGAACTCGGCGAACGCGCGCATCAGCGCGTCGGCAACAACGGGATTGACGGGGGCCTGACTGGCCATCTTGGTTTCTTTTCGCATGGGGTATTTTCCTTTTATGAGTGCGCACGGATCAGCCGCGCGACGTCTTGGTTGGGCGCGCGGATCAGCCGCGCGCGCGGCGCCATCGGCACAGGCACGATGGAGATTTCGATGAGATCGATGTCGTAGAGATCCCGGCCGCCGGGACGCATGCGCTGGGCGCGCGTGCGAAAGCCGATGGAGAGGCCGTCCATGCCGGCGTTGACGAACCGCGCGGCGAGAAATCCCGCCGGCGCTTCGGCTGTGATCGCCCCGCGCACATGGAGACCACGCGAGTCCTCGCGCAGCTCATGCCATGCGCCCGCGACCAGACGCGGATCGTGCCGCAGCAGCATTGGCAGGGATAACCGCGCGACGATGCTGTCACGGAACGCGCCGACGTGAATCACGTCGCCTTCCGTGTCCGCGACGCCGAACAGCGCCGCGTACCCTTCGATGATCACGCGATCAGCGCCGTTGCGTATCGAGCCGCCGCTCGATGCGGTCGAGCGACGCGCGGGCATCTTCAGCGCGCACTTCAAGCCGGGCGAGACGTTCGGCCACCGGTTGCTGCAGCGCGAGGCGGCTTTCCACCTCATCGAGACGCGCGGCAGCGCGACCCGCCCAGATGAACGCGCCGGCGGTTTCCAGCAGGAGGGTGAACACAAGTGCAAGGCCCAAGCGATTGTCGAACTTCATCGCCCAGCCTCCGGCGCATCGACACCGGCGAGCCGGCGTTTTTCCTCGGTGGTGAGAAAGCTCGCCGCCTCCAGCCGCGCCCACACCGCGTCACGCTCGCTGGCGAGCGCGGGAATCGCGTCGAGATCGACCGATACGGTCGCAGGATCGGGCCAGCGTGCGCCGAGCCACCCTTCCAGCGCGCGGGCCGTCTTCACCGCGAGCGGCAGGATGGTCTGGCGCCAGAACGCGCTGTTGGCCTCGCGGTAGTTGGCAAACGTGTTGTCGCCGGGAATGCCGAGCAACATCGGCGGCACGCCGAACGCCAGCGCGATCTCGCGCGCCGCAGCGTGACGCGCCTCGATGAAGTCCATGTCCGATGGCGTGAGGCTCATCGGCTTCCAGTCGAGGCCGCCTTCCAACAGCATCGGGCGCCCGGCGTTGTCGGCGCCGGACATCATTGCGCTGATCTCGAGTTTCAGCCGCGCGAACTCTTCCTCGCTCATCCGGCCTGCGGTGTAGACGAGTGCGCCGGACGGGCGCGCGGAGTTGTCGATCAGCGCCTTGTTCCAGGCGCCGCCAGCGTTGTGGATGTCGATGGCGCAGGCGGCGGCCTCCATCGGCGACTGGCCGTACCAGTCGTCGAGCGGATGGAAGTGCTTGAGATGCAGGATGGGCGCCGCCTCGGTGAGCGGATCGCGCTCGTAGCGCCGCACTGCGGCGCCGGTGCGATACTCCCACCCCACCGGCCAGCCGCGCGTGCCGGGAATGACCGCGACGCGATCGGGGCGCAGCGCAAACAATTCCTGCGGCGGCCCATCCTCGAACGCCGACGCCTCGAGGTAGGCGTTGCCGGCGACCTGCAGGTGGCCGAAAAACGTCTCCATGAGTTCGGCGCCGGTCTGTTCCGGGTTCGGGCGCGCCAGCAACCGCGCCAGCGGGTGATCGGCGGGGCCGACGCGGAACGCAGCACTCGCCGCCGCCTCCGCGATCAGCCGCACGCAGCGATGCGCGACGGCGTTGCGGCCATACCCGTCGCGCGCGAACGCGGCGTAGTCGCGGGCCGACCACACCGGTCGTCCCGGCGCGTACCAGGACTCCATGCCCATGGCAGTCTTGCGCTCCGCGCCCATGGCAGTCTTGCGCTCCGCGCCCATGGCAGTCTTGCGCTCCGCGCCCAGGGCAGTCTTGCGCTCCGCGTCCAGGGCAGTCTTGCGCTCCGCGGCTTTGCCGCGACGCGTGATCCAGTCGAACATCGTCATTTCCTCAAAACCGGGCGGGCCGGCGCCGTACGCCGGGCGCTGCGCCCATCTCTGCAACCATGCCGAAGAATAGCCGCGGGCCCGATCCGGCCGGATTGATTCACCGATGAATGTGCTGGAACCGATGGGGCGCCTTGCGTTTTGATCCGGGAGGAGGCGGAATGGCGGGGTCGCAATCCCCCTATTTCGGCCCCGATCCGGTCCCAACAGGGCGCGACGCGCCAGGAGATTCCCGTTGTCCGACGAACACAGGCCGGAGCCGCCGCCAGCGCCCGCGCCGAAAGGCGGCCTCGACTGGGCGCGCATCCGCGCGGCGGTGACCCGCAATCACATGGACCAGATGGAGCGCGTCGTCGGGCAGAAGTCGCGCGCGACAGTACTGACAGCGGTCGGCGCGGGGCTGTTTGTAGCGCTTGTGGGGTTTCTCGGGTTCTGGGCGTGGGCGATCAAGGATTTGCCGCGCGTGCCTGACAGCGCCTCGCTCTGGGTGCTGAACCGCCAACCGGGCACCACCTTCACCGACCAGGACGGCCAGACCATCGGCATGCGCGGGGCGTTCTACGGGCGTGGCGTGCACTACAAGCAACTGCCGCCGTACGTCTGGCAGTCTTTCCTCGCCATCGAGGACCGCCGCTTCTTCGAACATCGCGGCGTCGACCGCCAGGGCATGCTGCGTGCGATCTTCGCCAATCTCGCCGCCGGTGGCACCGTGCAGGGCGGCTCCACGATCACGCAGCAGCTGGTCAAGAACCTCTTCCTGACACCGGAGCGCACCGTGCAGCGCAAGCTGCAGGAAATGATCCTCGCCGGGCGGATCGAGAACCGGCTGTCGAAGGAAGAGATTCTCGATCTCTACCTGAACCGCGTCGATCTCGGCACGCAGGCGTTCGGCGTGGATGCGGCGGCGCGGCGTTATTTCGGCAAGGGCGCGGGCGACCTGTCGATCGCCGAGGCGGCGATGATCGCGGGGCTGCCCAAAGCGCCGACGGATCTGGCGCCGACGCGCAACCTCGCGCGCGCCAAGGCGCGCCAGCTCGTCGTTCTGGAAGCGATGCAGGACGCGGGCTTCATCACTCCCGCCCAGCACGCCGAAGCGATCGAGGCGCCGATCGCGCTGGTCGGGCGCACGCTGGGCGAAGGCGAACTGGGCTACGTCTTCGACATGGCGATGGATGAGGCTCGGCGCCGGTCCGGTACGCTGTCGCCTGATCTGGTGTTGCGCCTCACGGTGGATGTCGGCCTGCAGGACGCCGCCGTGCAGGCGGTGCGTTCGGGATTGGGACCCGCCGGGCGTGTCGTGTGTCCGCCGGTTACCGCAGAGAAGAAGAAAGACACCGCGAAGACAAAGGCGCGCGCGCGAGCACGCTGCGAGACGTTGCAGGGCGCCCTCGTTACGGTCGATCATCAGGGCGCCGTGCGCGCGCTGGTGGGCGGCTCCAGCTATATCGCCAGCAAGTTCAACCGCGCCGTGCAGGCCAAGCGCCAGCCGGGCTCGTCGTTCAAGACGTTCGTGTACGCCGCTGCATTGGAACAGGGCCTCGACCCTGACACCGTGCGCTACGACGAACCCGTGGTGATCCAGGGCTGGAGCCCGAAGAACTACACCGAGAGCTTCATGGGCGCGGTGACGCTGCGCACCGCGTTCGCGCAATCGCTCAACACCGTCGCCGCCGAAGTCGCCGACGAGGTGGGGATCGAACGTGTCGCCGACCTCGCGTGCCGGTTCGGCGTCACGTCGCTGCCCTGCACGGACGAAGCGCGCCGGCGCACGCCGATCCCGCCATCGATAGCGCTGGGCTCCATGGAAGTGACGCTGCTGGAAATGACCCAGAGCATCAGTACGTTCATGCGCGATGGCCAGCGGCTCGACGCCTATCTGGTGGAGCGTGCGGAGAATTCGCGCGGCGACGTGCTCTACCAGCGCCCGCCGGTGAACCCGTTGCAGGTGTATGATCCCGAACTGGCGCACACGATGAACGGCATGCTGGGGCGCGTGGTGCAGAGCGGCACGGGCACCGGTGCGCGCCTTGATCGCGACGTGGCGGGCAAGACCGGCACCAGCACCGATTACCGCGACGCCTGGTTCGTCGGCTACACTGCCGACTACGCCACCGGCGTCTGGGTCGGCTACGACGATTTCCGCCCGATGCAGCAGGTCACTGGCGGCGGCGTGCCGGCCGCCGTGTTCGCCGACTACATGCGCGTCGCCGAAGCAGACCTGCCGCGCAAACACATCCCCGGCATCGAGGCGCCCGCCCTTACGCCGCGCAAGCGGGAGATGAACTCGTTCTATCGCGGCCTCGCCGAAGCGTTCGGCAAGCTCACCGGTCAGGCGCTGCCGACGCCGGACGAGCGCGACCTGGTGCGATGATCTCTCGATGAGCCGTGAACTTGCCCAACTGAAGGACGTGCGCCTGAGCCTTGGCGGCGAACCGCTGTTCGCCGGCGTCGACATGGCGCTGATCAAGGGCGAGCGCGCGACGCTGGTCGGCGACAACGGCGCCGGCAAGTCGACGCTGATGCGCATCCTCGCGCGCGCCATCGAGCCCGATCGCGGCGCGCTGACGTTCGCGTCGGGCGTCACGCTCGCTTACGTCGCGCAGGAGCCCGACCTCGACGGCTTCGCCACGTTGCGCGACTACGCGATGGAGCGGTTCGGCGACGACGCCCCCGCCCCGCGCCACGCCGCGGAAGCCATGCTGCAATCCTACGGCCTCGATCCCGATCGTGCGCCGACGGGCCTCTCCGGCGGCGAAACGCGGCGGGCCGCGCTTGCGCGCGCGTTTGCGGCCGACGCCGACATCCTGCTGCTGGACGAGCCCACCAACCACCTAGACATTCCTGCCATCGAGGATCTCGAACTGCGGCTGCGCGATTTCTCCGGCGCCACGCTCATCGTTTCCCACGACCGGCGCTTCCTCGAACGCGTCTCCACGGTCTGCTACTGGCTGCGCAACGGGCGCGTGCAGAAACTGGAGCGCGGGTTCTCCGCGTTCGACGCGTGGGCGGAGGGCATCGAGGCGGCGGAACAGAAGTCTTTCGCGACACTGGAGAAGCATCTTGCGGCAGAAGAGCACTGGCTGCAGCGCGGCGTCACCGCGCGGCGCTCGCGCAACGAGGGGCGCCGGCGCAAGCTCATGGCCATGCGAACGGAGCGGCGCACAACGCACGCCACGCTGAACCGCGCCTCCGCCGACATCGAAGCCGGCAAGGGCGCCGAGAGCGGCAAGCTCGTCGTGGAGGCCAAACACGTCACCAAGAGCTACGGTGACCGTCCGATCATCCGCGACCTCTCGCTGAAGATCATGCGCGGCGACCGGATTGGCATCGTGGGGCCGAACGGCGCGGGCAAAACCACGCTGCTCGACATCCTGCTGGAGAAGCGCGCGCCGGACGAGGGCCGCGTACGCGTCGGCGCCAATCTGGAGATCGCCTACGTCGACCAGATGCGCGCCACCCTCGATCCCGCCGCCACGATCCGCGACACGCTGTGCCCGCTCGGCGGCGACCAGGTGATGGTGCGTGGCAAGCCCCGCCACGTGGCGGCGTACGCCAAGTCCTTCCTGTTCAGCGCCGCGCAACTGCGCCAGCCCACCGGCGCGCTGTCCGGCGGCGAGCGCAACCGGCTGGCGCTTGCGGTGGCGCTCGCCCTGCCCGCCAACGTGCTGGTGCTCGACGAGCCGACCAATGACCTCGACATGGACACGCTCGATGGCCTCGAAGACATGCTCGCCAGCTACGACGGCACCATCCTGATCGTCAGCCACGATCGCGCCTTTCTCGACGGCGTGACCACCCAGATCGTCGGCGCGCTGGGCGACGGGCGCTGGGCCGAAACGCCGGGCGGCTATCAGGATTTCGAGCGCGAGCACGGGGGGTATCGCCCGACGGCGCGGCCGCGCGCGGCGCCGTCTCCCGCCGAGCGGAGCGAGACACCGCGCGCGCAGCGCAAGCTCAGCTACAAGGACGAACGCGCGCTGGCCGACATCGAAGCCACGATCCCCAAACTGGACACCGAGATCGCGGCGCTGGAAGCCAAGCTCGCCGACGCCGATTTCTTCGCGGCCGACACCGAAGCCTTCCACCGCGCCATCGATCGCCTCGACGCCGCGCGCGCCGAGAAGGACGCTGCGGAAACCGCGTGGCTGGAGATCGAGGAGCGCCGCGCCGGGCTAGGCGCCTGAGCAGCGCCTGAATCCTTTGTTAACCCAAGACTGCTTACCGTCCCTCCAACTCGTACAGGGACCACCTCCATGACCGCTGTCGGCGCGCGTTTCGCCAAGCTTGTCGATCTCGCCAAGGCGCCATCGAGCGAGCAGCGCCGCGAGTTGCTGCGCGAGGTGACCGACCTCTTCTTCGACACTGCCGACGTGCGCACTAGTCGCGAGACGCACCTGTTCGAC
Organism: Hyphomonadaceae bacterium; assembly: GCA_031414315.1. Lineage (GTDB taxonomy): Bacteria > Pseudomonadota > Alphaproteobacteria > Caulobacterales > Aquidulcibacteraceae > VFBF01. The sequence goes on from JANNVF010000197.1 coordinate 8,055, forward strand.
GAGGTGCTGCGCACGGTCGCCAAGGAAATGCAGCAGAACGTGCTGGCGGAACTGGCCGAGCGCTTCGCCGACAGCCCCGATGCCCCGATCCAGCTCATGCACGATCTGGCGTTCAACGTGTTTTCCGTCGCCGAGCCTGTGCTGAAGCGCTCCACGGTGCTCAAGGAAGACGTGCTGGTGAAACTCGTCACCGAGCAGTCGCAGGAGCACATCCGCGCCATCGCGCAGCGCGACACCGTAAGTTCGCGGGTGTCGGACGCCATCGTCACCGTTGGCGACGACGATGCGCTGGATACGCTGCTGAAGAACGCCGGCGCGGTGATCGAGCGCACGTCGATGGAGCGCGTCGTCGATCGCGCCCGCGACAACGTGCGCCTGCACCCGAGCGTGGTAACCCGCAACGACATCCCGATCGACCTGCTCAACGAGATGTATTTCGTGGTCGAGACCAAGCTGCGGGCCGCGATCATGGAGCGTAACGCCAGCGTCGATCCGGCCGAGCTTGACCAGGCGCTGTCGCGCGCGCGCACGCGCATGCAGGGGCGCGCCGGCAAGCCGCTTGACGACGACATGCGCGCCGCGATCAAGCTCATCGAGCAGAAAAAACACGTCGGCGAACTGAAACCCTCCCTGCTCGTCGGCTTTTTCCGCGACAAGCAGTATGCGGCGTTCACCCTCGGCCTCGCCGAGATCGTCGGCCTCGACTACGACACCACGCACACCATCGTGTCGCGCAAGGACATGGAGGCGCTCGCCATGATCTGCCGCGCCGCCAACATCGAACGCCCGCTGTTCGTGACCATCGCGGTGCTGTGCTGCGGCGGGACCGACGCGATGAACCAGGCCGAGCAGTTCGGACGGATGTACACGGCCGTGCCGGTGGAAGCCGCGCAGCGCGCGATGCGGTTCTACAAGGTGCGGAAAGGCGCGACGGCCGGAGCGATGGCGGCCTGACGCCGCGCCGCCCACGGACCCAGCAAGGCGAAACTGGGGAAGTAGCTGTCGGCGTTAGAGATGCGAATCCACGTCCATCCGCTGATGCAGGATACGCACGATGTCGATGTCGCTTGCATCGCTGAGCCGGAAGAACATGACATGCGAGCCGACAAGCAGCTTTAGATAGCCGGGGCGGATGTCGTCGATGCGTTGCCCCTTGCGATCCCCTTTGACCAGCGCTTCACAAGCCGTCTGTATCGCACGCACGTAAGTCTCAGCCTGCGCGGGCGACCACCGTGCAGCCGAATACTTCCAAATGCCGTCGAGGTCCGCCTGCGCCGCCGGCGACAGGACGAAGCGCGTCATTTGCTCTTGCGCTTCTTGGCGACGAACGCGTCGAAATCAAACGGCGTCGACGGGCCGCTTTGCTCCCCCTCGACCAGCGCGGACTGCAATGCGCGCACTTTGGCCTCGTGCTCCTCCAGCAACCGCAGGCCGGCGCGCACCACTTCACTCGCCGAGCCGAACCGGCCGTTGGCGACTTGATCGTCGACGAAGTCGGCGAAATGATCGCCGAGAGAGATGGAGGTGTTTCGGGCCATTGTTTTCAATGTACCATAATTTGGTACATTGGGAAAGAGCGCTACGTCCGCTCCTTGGTGTTGGTAAAACGCACCTTCGGGTTC
>JANNVF010000198.1:0-6918 GCA_031414315.1 Hyphomonadaceae bacterium
TATGACATCCCGGGCTTCGCACGCTCTGCGGCGCTGCGTGCGGCCGACCCGCTGGCGCCCGGTCAAGTGGAGCCGCAGGGTGAAGCGCCGAACTCGTTTTCGAAAGTGCGCACGTACGCCGCCGGCGCATCGCTCGTGCGCGACTGGGGCTATTCCGGCGTCGCGGTGAAGCGCTTTGACTCCCAATACGGCCTGCCGCCCGAAGACGCCGGCGCCACTGTCGGCGGCCACATCGAACTGGAACAGACCCGCGTGGAGACGCGCGGCGATGTGGAAGGCGACTTCGGCCCGTTCAACCGCATCGACTACGGCGCGCAGTACTCCGACTACACGCACACCGAGTTCGAAGACACGGGCGCCGCCGGCACGACGTTCAACAACACCGGCTTCGAAGCGCGTCTCGAGGCGCACCACGGCGGTGGCGACGGCCCGCACCAGGGCGCGCTCGGCCTCCAGTTCACCGACACCGATTTCGAAGCGATCGGCGACGAAGCGTTCATCACGCCGACGACCACGCAGGATGTGGGCGTGTTCGCGGTGGAGCGCTGGGATCTCGGCGGCTGGGGGCTTGAAGGCGGCGTGCGCGGCGAGCAGCGCACGCTGGGCAACGCGGCGTCGGGCGATCTCGACTTCAGCACCGTGAGCGCATCGCTCGGCGCCTTCGTGCGCCCGGCGGAGAACTGGTTCATCGGCGCCACGCTCGCGCGCATCGAGCGCGCGCCGACCGGCATCGAGCTTTACGCCAACGGCCCACACCTCGCGACAGCCGCCTACGAAGTGGGCAGCACATCGCTCGACAAGGAAACCGCGCTCTCGCTGGAAGGGTCGGTACGTTACACGACGGGCGCCATGAAGTTCGAAGCAAACATCTACCGCGCCGAATTCGCCGACTACATCGCGCTCATCCCCAACGGCCTCGTGTTCGTGGACTCATCCGGCACGATCGAGGATCCGTCCACCGTCGCGCCGGGCGAAGACACCCTGCCGGTGTTCACGTTCGTCGCGCGCAATGCAACGTTTACCGGCGGCGAGATCTCGCTCGCAGGCGAGCTGTTCAAGGCGGGCGGCTGGACCGTGCGTGGCGACGCCGCCGCCGACTATGTCCGCGCCGCGTTCGATGGCGGCGGCGCCGTTCCGCGCATTCCGTCACGCACGGTGACGGTGGGCGTCGAAGGCGAAGCGGGCACGTTCACGACGCGGCTTGAAGCGGTGGATGTGGCCAGGCAGGACCGCATCGCCGCGTTCGAAACGGAGACCGACGGCTACACCCTGCTCAACGCGCGCCTCACCTGGCGCCCGCTAGACGGCGACCACGACCTGCGCATCACGCTGGACGGCCGCAACCTCACCGACGAGGAAGCGCGCGAGCATGTGTCGTTCCTGAAGGACGTGCTGCCGCGCCCGGGGCGGAGCGTGAGGCTGGCGCTGACGGCGGGGTTCTAGCCGTACCGCCGATCTCCAGCTCGGCCCAGCATCGCAAGACGGAGCACCGTATGCCGATCTGGAGATCGGCGGTAGGGCGTTAGAACGTCACCACGCTCCGGATGCTCTCGCCCTTGTGCATCAGGTCGAACGCATCGTTGATTTTATCCAGCGGCATCACGTGCGTCACCAGATCGTCGATGTTGATCTTGCCGTCCATGTACCAGTCGACGATCTTCGGCACGTCCGTGCGCCCGCGCGCGCCGCCGAAGGCGCTGCCCTTCCACACGCGGCCGGTGACAAGCTGAAACGGCCGCGTGGAAATCTCCGTGCCGGAGGGCGCCACGCCGATGATGATGCTCTCGCCCCAGCCGCGATGGCAGCACTCCAGCGCCTGACGCATGGTCGTGGTGTTGCCGATGCACTCGAACGAGAAATCCGCGCCGCCGCCGGTGAGATCGACGATCGCCTGCACGACCTTGTCGCGGCCGACTTCGTCCGGATTGACGAAGTGCGTCATGCCGAACTTCTTCGCGAGCTCGACCTTCCTCGGATTGAGATCGACGCCGATGATCTTGTCGGCGCCGACCATGCGCGCGCCCTGGATCACGTTGAGGCCGATGCCGCCGAGACCGAACACGACGACGTTGGCGCCCGGCCACACCTTCGCGGTCCACATCACCGCGCCGATCCCCGTCGTCACGCCGCAGCCGATGTAGCAGACCTTCTCGAACGGCGCGTCCTCGCGGATCTTCGCCACCGCGATCTCCGGCAACACCGTGAAGTTGGAAAACGTCGAACAGCCCATGTAGTGGAACACCACGTCCGACCCACGCGAGAAGCGGCTCGTGCTGTCCGGCATCACGCCCTTGCCTTGCGTGGCGCGGATCGCGGTGCAGAGATTGGAGCGCTGCGACAGGCAGGTTTTGCAGCCGCGGCATTCGGGCGTGTAGAGCGGAATGACGTGATCGCCCGGCTTCACGCTGGTGACCCCTGCGCCCACCTCGCGCACGACGCCCGCGCCCTCGTGGCCGAGCACGCACGGAAACAGCCCTTCGGAGTCCAGCCCCGACAGCGTGTAGGCATCGGTGTGGCACACGCCCGTGGCCATGATCTCGACCAGCACCTCGCCCGCCTTCGGGCCGGCCAGATCGATCGTCTCCACCGTCAGCGGCCTGTCCGCCGCCCACGCCACCGCCGCGCGCGTCTTCATCGCAAAACTCCCTCGACCATCGGGGCGACAATCGCCGCCCCGATGGCGAGGGTCAATCAGGCTGCGTCTACATCAGGCCTTCCGCCTTCATCGCCTCGATCACTTTCGGGCGCTGCGCGATGCGGCCGAGCCACGCCGCGACGTTCGGATATGGCGCGAGATCGATGTTGTGGAAGCGCGTCCAGTTGGTCACCGTGAACGCGTAGGCATCCGCCACGGTGAACGCGTCGCCGGCGATGAACTGCTGGTGACCGAGCACGCGGTTCAGTTCCTCATAGCGCGTGGCGAGCTTCTTCTTCGCGCTCGCCTTGGTTTCGTCCGGCGCGGTGGGGTCCCAAAGCGGCCCGAAACCCTTGTGCAGCTCGGTGGAGATGAACGCGAGCCAGGACTGCACCTTCACCCTGGCGATGCCGCTCGCGGGCAACAGGTTCGCGGACGGATTTGCATCGGCGATCACCTGCACCAGCACGCTGGCTTCGGTCAGGCGCGTGCCGTCGTCCAGCTCCAGCAGCGGCACGTAGCCGCGCGGATTGATCGCGTAATAGTCGTCGCCGCTCTCCGTCTTGTGCGCGCGCAGGTCGACCTTCACGAGATCGAGCGGCACACCGGCTTCGGAGGCTGCAATGTGCGGCGCGAGTGAACAGGACGCAGGCGAGTAATAGAGCTTCATGTGGACGACCTCCCTGGAGTACTGACTGGGTTTTCAGCTTGAACAGAAGCCATGTGGAGACGCGACCAGCGGTGCGCTAGGGCGTGCATCGAAACTCTCTGTTTGGCGATGCCTGACGGGCCGTTCCCAGTCCGGCTCTACTGACCGTCCTCCTCCAGCTCTTCCTTCTCCACCCGCAGCGCCGCGATCGCGTTGCGGTGCTTGCGCAGGACATGGAAGCGGTAGCCGTGGAACGAGAAGATCTGGCCGGGATCCGGGATGGTCTGGCTTTCGTGGATCACGAGGCCGGCGACCGTGACGGCTTCTTCATCCGGCAGGTCCCAGTCCATCGCGCGGTTGAGATCGCGGATCGGGACAGTCCCATCGACGTTGACGCTGCCGTCCGGCTGCGGCCGCACGCCCGTGAACGCCACGTCGTGCTCGTCCTTGATGTCGCCGACGATCTCTTCGATGATGTCTTCCAGCGTCACCAGACCCTGCAGCGCGCCGAACTCATCAACGACGATGGCGAAATGGCTGCGCCGGCGCAGGAATTCCGCGAGCTGATCCTCCGCCCACGCCGTTTCCGGTACGAACCACGGCTCCTTGATCACATCGGCGATGACGACGCCGTCGCGCCCGTTCTCCGCGATCGCGCGCAGCAGATCGCGCGCGTGCAGGACGCCGATGATGTTGTCGGGGTCCTCCTTCCACACCGGCAGGCGCGTGTGCGAGCTCGCCATCGCCAGCGCCAGGATTTCGCGCGGCGGCAGGTTCGCGTCGATGGTCTTCATGGATTTGCGGTGCACCATCACGTCGGCAATGGTAAGTTCGCCGAGTTCGAACGCGCCACGCAGCCGGTCACGCACGTCGAGTTCGACTGCCCCGTGCTCCGCCGAGGCTTCCACCAGTCCGACAATCTCCACGTTGCTCAGGATTTCCTGATGCGACGCCTCCTTGACGCCGAGCGCCCGCAGGATCGACTTCGACGCGCTGTTGAGCAGCCAGTTGAGCGGATAGAACGCCACGAAGGAGGCGTAGAGCGGGTAGGCGATCCAGCGAGACACGGTTTCCGCTTCACGGATCGCGAACGTCTTCGGCACCTGTTCGCCGATGACGATGTGAAGCGAGGAAAACACCACGAAGCCGACCGCGAAAGCGACGAAGTGCAGTGTGGTTTCCGGCAAGCCGAGCGGGAGCAGCAGCGGTCCAAGCAATGCGCTGACGGTCGGCTCCCCCACCCAGCCGAGGCCCAGCGAGGCCATCGTGATGCCGAGCTGACAGCAGGCGAGATACGCCTCCAGATTCTTGAGCATCTTCTGCGTCATGCGGGCGCCGAACCGGTTCTCGGCGACCATGGCCTCGACACGGAACGGCCGGCACTTCACCAGCGCGAACTCCGCCGCGACGTAGAAGGCGTTGGCGGCCAGCAGAAAAAAGGCGATCAGGAGGTTCATGTGCGGCGCGTCTAGGCGTGTTCTGCGAGAAAGTCGCCCAGTGCCCTGGCGTCGACGTCTTTTGCGACGAACGCCTGGCCGATGCCGAGCGCCAGAATGAAGGTGAGGCCGCCACCCTCGTTCTTCTTGTCGTGCTGCATCACTTCGATCATGCGCGCCGGCGTGGTGCGGCCCGCCGGCAAATCCCGAAGGTGCGTGGCGAACCCCGTGGCGGCGAGGTGCGCATCCACGCGGGTGGTGTCATCCGGCGGGCACAGTCCAAGCCGCGCGGAAAAACGGAACGCCAGCGCCATGCCGCAGCCCACCGCCTCGCCATGCAGCACACCGCCGTCCATCCCTGCCTCCGCCTCGATGGCGTGCGCGAACGTGTGGCCGAGGTTGAGCAGCGCTCGCACACCTGCTTCGCGTTCGTCGGCGGCGACGATGTCGGCCTTGGCCTTCACCGCAATTTCCACAGCGTGCGCGAGCGCTGCGCCATTCTCCGCGATGACGCCGGCGCCGTTGGCCTCGCACCATGCGAAGAACGCCGGATCGTGGATGAGCCCGATCTTGACGATCTCGGCATAACCCGCGCGGCGCTCGCGCACAGGCAGCGTGGCGAGCACATCGAGATCCGCGAGCACAAGACGCGGTTGATGGAAGACACCGACGAGATTTTTCCCCGCCGTCGCGTTGATCGCGGTCTTGCCGCCGACGGAGCTGTCCACCTGCGCGAGCAGTGTCGTGGGAATCTGCACGAAATCGAGCCCGCGCTTCAGCAGCGCCGCCGCGAGCCCCGCGAGATCACCGACTACGCCGCCGCCGAACGCGATCACCAGATCACGCCGCTCCAGATTGAGCGCCAGCAGCGCATCGATCACGACCTGCAGGCCGGCAAAGCTTTTCTGCGTCTCGCCCGCCGGCACGATCACCGGGTGCGCGGCGATGCCGGCGCGCGCCAGTGACGCCGCCAGCGCCGGCAGGTGCAGCGCCGCCACCGTCTCGTCGACGACGATCGCGACGCGCTTGCCCGGTGCAAACGGAGCAATGCGGACGCCCGCCTGCTCCAGCAACCCCGGACCAATCACCACATCATAGCCGCGCGCGCCAAGCTCGACCCGCACCGTGCGTTCGCTGCTCATGCCGGGCGCCCCGCACGCTGCGCCAGCGCCTGCAGCACGTGCGTCACTGCGGCGCCGTGCGGCCCGTTGTTGGAATCCACCGTCACATCCGCTTCCGCATAGATGGGATACCGCTCCGCCATCAGGCGCTCCATCACCGCGCGCGGATCGCCATCGCGCAACAGCGGGCGGTTGTCGCGCTTCTCCACGCGGCGCATCAGCACGTCGAGATCCGCGCGCAGCCAGACCGACGTCGCGTGCGCGCGCACCAGGGCGCGGGTCTCGGGATCCATGAACGCGCCGCCACCGGTGGCGAGCACATGCGGCGGCCCTTGCAGCAGGCGCTCAATGACGCGCCGTTCGCCGCGCCGGAATTCGGGTTCCCCGTGGCGCGCGAAGATTTCGGCGACCGGCAAACCCGCCGCCCGCTCGATCTCTTCGTCGGCGTCGATGAACGGCAGCGCCAGCGCGGCCGCAAGCCGGCGCCCGATCGTCGTCTTGCCCGCACCCATGAGACCAACGAGCACGATCGACCGGTCCACCACGATGGACGCGGCCAGCGCCTGGGAGTCCGCTGTTGGCTCCACCATCGCACCGCCGCCGCCCACGTTCTCCTCCTGTTCTTTCAATGCCGAAGCGGCAAGGCCGCTGCCCGGTGAATACACTGCTATTCCCGGCGCGTGGCTGGAAACTCGCCGCATTTTGCGGTCAATCTTGCTGCATCGCAACGGCGCGGGATTCGTTTCGGGGATTCGTTAACGTGAGACGACGCAGACGCAGAGGTCCGGCCATGAGCGCGCGCTCTGGCATGATGATGGTGGGAGCCGCAGCGTTAGCCGTGGTGCTGGGCTTCGTTTACCTCATCAATGTCGCCGATGGCGTCGATCCGCAGCGCAGCGAGAAGCGGATCGAGTTGCCTGACGCTTTCAAGAACTGATGGCCGGCCGGTTCGTCCGAACGGCGGCGGTGATGCTGGCGGCGGCGGTGCTTGCCGCGCCTATCGCGCACGCGCAGTCCATCGAGCAGGGCTCGCTCGCCGAACTCGATCCCTGGGCCGTGGGCGGCCTCGCGCGCGGC